>CAYWNQ010000018.1:0-19684 GCA_964459695.1 uncultured Halobacteriales archaeon
AGACCTACCAGTTCGACTTCAAGAACACCGACGACCACCGGTTCCTCCGGTCGGCGTCGGGGACGTTCGGCGCGTACTTCTCCCGGCCGGGCAACGGCATCTGCCACAACGTCCACAAGGAGAACTTCGCGGCGCCCGGCAAGACGCTGCTGGGTAGCGACTCACACACCCCCACCCCTGGCGGCCTGGGCCAGCTCGCCATCGGCGCCGGCGGCATCGACATCTCGGTCGCCATGGGCGGCGGCGAGTACTACATCGAGATGCCCGAGGTCGTCAACGTCCGCCTCGAGGGCGAACTGCCCGAGTGGGCGACCGCCAAGGACGTCATCCTCGAGATGCTCCGGCGGCTGTCGGTCAAGGGCGGCGTCGGCAGGATCTTCGAGTACACCGGCCCCGGCGTACAGAGCCTCTCGGTGCCCGAGCGGACCACCATCACCAACATGGGGACCGAGCTGGGCGCGACCTCCTCCATCTTTCCCACCGACGACCGGACCCGGGAGTACCTCGCCCGCCAGGACCGCGCCGACGAACACGTCGAGCTCGGCCCCGACGAGGACGCCGAGTACGACGACGAGCTGACGCTGGACCTCTCCGAGCTGGAGCCCCTCATCGCCGAGCCCTCGATGCCGGACAACGTCGTCCCGGTCCGGGAGGTCGCCGGCCAGAGCGTCGACCAGGTCATCATCGGCTCGTGCACCAACGGCGGCTACGCCGACATCCTCCCGGCGGCCAAGATGCTCGAGGGGCGCGAGACGGCCAAGGCCACCGAGATGATCATCGCGCCCGGCTCCAAGCAGGCCAGCGAGATCCTCGCCCGCGAGGGCTGGACCGCCGAGCTGATGGCCGCCGGCGTGAACTTCTCGGAGGCGACCTGCGGCGCCTGCATCGGCATCGGCCACGTCCCGGCCTCCGACTCGGTCAGCCTGCGGACGTTCAACCGCAACTTCGAGGGCCGGTCGGGCATCGAGGACGACAACGTCTACCTCTGCTCGCCGGAGGTCGCCACGGCGTCGGCCCTCAAGGGCGAGATCGTCGACCCCCGGGACCTGGCCGACGAGCTCGGCGACCTCGAGGACCCCGGCTTCGAGCTCCCCGACGCCTACGACGGGTCGAAGGCCGACATCATCACGCCCGACGAGGCCGTCGACGACGAGCTCATCAAGGGCCCCAACATCGGCGACGTGCCGCTGAAGGACCCCCTGGACTCGCAGCTCGCCGGCCCGGCGCTGCTGAAGATGGGCGACAACATCACCACCGACCACATCATCCCGGCGACCCAGGACATCCTGATGTACCGGTCGAACATCCCGAAGCTCTCGGAGTTCACCCTCTCGCGGGTCGACGAGGGCTTCGCCGACCGCGCGCTCCAGAGCGACGGCGGCTTCCTCGTGGCCGGCGAGAACTACGGCCAGGGCTCCTCGCGGGAGCACGCCGCGCTGTGTCCGATGTACCTGGGCGTCGACGGCGTGCTGGCCCGGAGCTTCGCCCGCATCCACAAGGCCAACCTGTTCAACTTCGGCCTCGTCCCCCTCCAGATCGACGAGGCGGACTACGAGCGCATCGAGCAGGGCGACGACATCGAGATCGTCGACGACGTCGCGGCCGCCGTCCGGGCGGGCGCCGAGGAGTTCACGGTCCGCGTCGACGACGACTGGGAGCTGACCGCCACGCTCGACGCGTCCGAGCGCGAGCGCGCCATCCTGGCCGACGGCGGGAAGCTGCCCCACACGAAGAAGCGCCACGAGTCCGGCGACTCGGCGGCGCCGGCCGACGACTGAGCGGTCCGCGTCCTCCCGCTTCGAGTCGGACCGACGGACCGGAGCCCCGGGCTCGGAGCGACACGAAAACGGAGAGAGGGGGGAAAAGCTGCGCTTGCGGGTTGGTAGGAAAGCGGGGTGGGGGGTGGGGATGCACCCAAATCGGGTGCAATCGAACGTTTCGCCGCCAGTGTCAAGAGCCTTTTGGCCGTTCAATTCCGTCCATCACCGTCGCGTCCGGTGGTTCGCGGCCGGCGGCAACAGGCCTATGCCGGTGGCCGTAGAACCGTCCCGCCGTGACGACCACCGCGCCGGGGCAGGGCCACGAGCGTCTCCGGGAGGCCGTCCGGGCGGACCTGCTGGCGGTCTACCGGATCGAGCGGAGCTCGTTCCCCCAGCCGTGGCCGTTCGAGGCCTTCGAGCGCTACCTCGACGGCCCGGGCTTCCTCGTGGCCGAGACCGCGGTGGGCGAGATCGCCGGCTACGTCGTCGCCGACACCGTCCCGAACCACGGGCGACCGCTGGGCCACGTCAAGGACCTGGCGGTCCACCCGAGTCGCCGGGGCGAGGGCCTGGGCGGGCGGCTGCTCGAGCGCGCGCTCGGCGTCCTGCGCGCCCGGGACGCCAGCCGCGTGAAGCTCGAGGTCCGGGCCGACAACGACGCCGCCATCGGGCTGTACCGGAGCCGCGGCTTCACCCACCACCACACCATCCCCCGGTACTACGAGGACGGCACCGACGCGTCCGTGATGAGCCTGGGCCTGGACTGAGTCCGACGGTGGCGGTCGTGGCTCGTCCACCAGATGCGGTCCTCGAGGTCTGCAGGGCCGGCCCGAGACGCTCGCATCCCCCACCTCCGACCGGAGGGCGTTTACCGCCCCGCGGCCAACGCCGTCCATGACCGACGGCGGCTGGGTCGCGCTGTTCTCGGGGGGCAAGGACTCCTCGTACGCGCTCCACCTGGCGCTGGAGCGCGGCCTGCCGGTCGAGCGGCTGGTGACCGTCCACCCCGGCGGCGACTCCTACATGTACCACGTCCCGGCCACCCGGCTGGCGTCGCTGGCCGCCGAGAGCATCGGACTGGCGCTGGTCGAGGTCGAGCCCGGTGACCTCGGCGCCGCCGACGCCGACGACGCGGGCGCCCAGGGCGACCGGGAGGTCGAGCCCCTCGAGGCGGCGCTGGCGGAGCTCCCGGGCGACCTCGGCGGCGTCGTGGCCGGGGCCGTCGAGAGCGCCTACCAGGCCGACCGCGTCGAGGCGATGTGCGACCGGCTCGGCGCCGACGTGTTCGCGCCGCTGTGGCGGCGCGAGCCCCGGGAGCTGGCGGCGGAGATGCTCGACGCGGGCCTCGAGATCCGGATCGTCCAGGTCGCCGCCGGCGGTCTCGACGAGTCCTGGCTGGGCCGCCGGCTGGACCGCGAGGCCGTCGCGGAGCTCGCCGAGCTCTCGGCGAGCCACGGCGTCCACGTCCTCGGCGAGGGCGGAGAGTACGAGACGCTGGTCACCGACGGGCCCCACATGGACCGCGCCATCGAGATCGAGGCCGAGCCGGTCTGGGACGGGACGCGCGGCCACCTGGACGTCCTCGACGCCCGGCTGGCGTGAGGGCCCTCCCCCTCCACCCGGGAACCGGCCACCCGAACCTCCGCTGGCTCGCCGGAGCCGGCCTGCTGGCGTTCGCGCTCGGCGTCGCGGTCGCGCGACTCCGTGGCTGGTGGCAGCCGGCGGCGCTGGCCGACCCCGACGAGACCGAGTGACGCGACTCAATCCCGGTCGGCGGCCCACTCGGCCAGCGGCGCGAGCGCCTCGGCGAGGGACGCCCCGTCGTCGGTGAGGTCGTACTCCACCCGCGGCGGGATCTCGTCGTAGCGCTCGCGGGTCACGAGCCCGGCGTCCTGGAGGTCTCCCAGCCGGGTCGACACCGTCGACGTGCTCGCGTCGGGCAGGTGAGCCTCGACCGTGCCGAACCTGACCGGCCCGTGGGTCGCGACGACGCAGACCGCGTCGAGCGCGTACTTCCGGCCGAGCAGCTCGAACACCGGCGAGGCCACGCACCGGCAGCCGTCGCTCGCGGTGCAGGTGGCGTCCTCGAGGTCGCCGATGCCGGCGTCGTCTGCCGCCGGGGTGTCGCTCATTGGTTCGACTCCGTGGACCTGGTCCAATAGTTTGGACTTCGTAGTATAAGGACTTCGAATTCCAAATCACAGTCGCATGGCGTCGAACCTCTCCGAGAACGACAGTATCGGCCCGGAGCTCGACCTCGACTCCACCCGCCTGCCGCCCCACCTCGGCGAGCGGCTGGCGGCGTTCTACGACCGCCGACAGCGCCTCGCGACCGCCGCCGAGTGGGTCGCGGTGATGGAGCGGACCCTCCGCCGGCAGGTCGACGAGCTGGACCCCGGGACGGTGATGTGCACCGATCCGGACGGCGACCACGAGGTGACCGTCGATGGCGAGACCCGGTCGTACGTCTGCGTCCTGGACCCCCTGGCGATGCCGTTCCTGGCCGGCGAACCGGCGACCGTTCGCTCGCGGACCCCGCTCGACGAGTGCGAGGTGACCGTCGCGGTCGAGCCGGACGGCGTCGAGGTCACGCCCGCCGACGCCGTCCTCTCGCTGGGGGTCGGCCACGGCGTCGCCGACGAGGAGCCGACCCTGGAGGCGGCCTACGCCCAGCTCTGTGCGTACACCCACGCGTTCGCGTCCGCCGGGGAGTACGAGCGGTGGGCGGCGACGGTCGACGCGGCGACGACCAGCCTCTCCGTCCGGCGCGGGGTCGGGCTGGCGCGGGCGCTCGTGGAGACCATCGACCACTGACCGCGACGCCCGCCCGACCTCAGCCCCCGTCGTGGAGCTGGGTGTGGGCGCCGATGAGCGCGCCCGCGAGGTCGAGGGCCTCGACGTGGGTCTGCTCGTCGACGATGGAGTCGTGGATCTCGCAGTCCCGGATGGTCGCGTCGGGGAAGACGACCGACCCCGACAGCGACGAGTCGACGACCTCGGCGCCGGCCATCACGTGGACGTTCTCGCCGACCTCGGAGTTCTCCACGGTGGCGTCCTCGGCGACGATGGCTCCGCCGTCGAGCGTCCAGGCGACCGCCTCGAGGTAGGACTCGGGCGTCCCGATGTCGAACCACGCGCCGTCGAACGGGAACGCGTACACCGACTCGCGCTCGACCAGCCACTGGACGAACCAGCCCGGCTCGTCGGGGTTGTTGCCGCCCGCGAGGTACTCGCCGAACCGGACGGCGTCGGCGGGGAAGGCGTAGCAGGCGATCGAGACGAGCGTGCTCGCGGGGTCGTCGGGCTTCTCCTGGAAGTCGACGACCTCCTCGCCGTCGAGCTCGACGAGGCCGTACGAGCTGGCCTTCCGGCGCGACCCGACGTCGTAGGCCGCCAGCGTCGGCGCCTCGTTGTCCTCGAACCGGTCCACGAACGTCGCGAGGTCGAAGCTGATGAGGTTGTCGCCGGCGACCACGAGCAGGTCGTCGTCGACGCCCTCGCGCTCGACGAGCTGGGCCAGCGCGCCGACGACGCCGAACTTCTCGTCCTCGGCGGTGGTCTCCTCGACCGACAGGGTGGGCTTCTCGAAGCCGGCGTCGGCCAGGTACGCCTCGAACTCCTCGGCGAACCGCGCGTTCGTCGAGACGTAGACCTCCTCGATGCGGTCGTCGGCCTCGAGTTCGGCGAAGACGTGGTCGATGACGGTCCGCTCGCCGAGGGGGAGCAGCATCTTCGGGCGGTGCCTCGTGATGGGCCAGAGCCGCGTCGCGTATCCCCCGGCGAGTACGACGGCGTCCATGCCCGGCCGGTCAGGCCGGGCCGCCAAGTCCTTTGCGCTTGCCCGTCACCACGCAGAACCGCCGTCCGACGGGCGTCTGACGTAGTGTTTTGTGGGTGCGGTCCGAACGGCCCGCCATGAGCAGCCTCTCGGAGGTCTACCACGGCGGAACGGGCGGGACCGGCCGCCGGCGGCTGTACCTGGGGGTGGGCCTGTTCGTGGTCGGGGCCGTCCTGACCGTGGCCGGCATCGTCATCGGGGCGACCCCCTCGCTCTCCACGGAGTTCGGCGGCACCTACGCCGCCCGCCAGCTCGCCGGAATCCTCGGCGGCGTGGGCCTCCCGCTCGGGTTCCTCGGCGTCGTCACCATCCTGCCCCAGACGAGCCGGGCCATCCGGGGCGTCGCCGTCGCGGGGGCGTTGGTCTCGGTCGGGGCGGTCGCCGCGTTCGTGCAGGTCTACCCCTACGACTGGACCACCGGCGACCCGGCCTACGCCCTCCCCGTCGTCGCGGCCTACGCCCTTGGCGCGCTCGTCTCGTTCTGGTGTGTCTTCACCGCCGTCGCCAACTTCAAGACCCGCAACGACCCCGGCGGCACCGTCGAACTGGAGATCACGAAGGGCGGCGAGACCCGGATCGTCGAGGTGTCCAACGACCGGCTCCGGCAGTCGCTGGGCGGCATCGGCCTGCTGGGGAGCACCCCCGACGGCAGTGCCGAGACCCAGACCAACCGCCGGGCCACCGACGGCGGCGCCACGACGGTGACCGGTGGCGGTGGGGCCACCACGCCACGGGACGACGGCAGCGAGGTGATGGCCGACTCGCCCGAGCCCACCGGCGACAGCTACTGCGGCAACTGCGACCACTTCAAGTACGTCAGGACCGACGAGGGGACCGAGCCCTACTGCGGCCACCACGGCGAGGTCATGGACGACATGGACCCCTGCGAGTCCTGGACGGCCAACACGAACCGGTAGCGCGCCGGCAGGCCCGGTTTACTCCCCGATTGCGTCGGCCACCCGGTCCCAGTGGCTCCCGCGCCAGAAGACCTGCCCGCAGTCCCGGCACCGCCAGCAGTCGACGTCGGCGGGATCGGGAGCGTAGCCGGGCGTGTCTGCGTCGCCGGGCATCGGCTCCAGCGGGCCGTTGCACGTGCCACACCGGGCGGGCTCGGTGAGGGCGACCGCGACGCCCGCAGCCCGGAGCTCCCCGACCTGGTCGACGACGGCCCGCTCGGTCAGCAGGACGGCCGCGTCGGCCCGGGCGGCGAGGTCGGCGTCGCGGGTGAGCACCGTGCGGTCCTCCGCGGCGGCGAGCGCGAGCACGTCGTCGTCGGCCTCGGCGTCCCGGTCGGGTCCGTAGGCCGCGTCGTGGCCCGCCATCCGGAGGTACCGGGCGAGCGTCCCCAGCATCGCGTCGACGAGGAACCGGGTCACGCCCCGAGGAACGCCCGGACGCCCTCCGCGTCCCTGGCGTTGAGGACGTCGCCGGCCTCGGCCCAGCCCCGCCGGGCCGTGTGGACGCCGTACCGGAGCACCGACAGCGACGAGGGCCGGTGGGCGTCGGTGTTGACGGCGACCGTCGCGCCGGCCTCGAGCGCGCGCTTGACCAGCCCGCCGCGGAGGTCGAGCCGGCGTGGGTCGGCGTTGACCTCCAGGGCGGTGTCCGCGTCGGCGGCGGCGCCGGCCAGCCGGTCGACGTCGACGTCGAGCCCGGGGCGGCTGTTCAGCAGCCGCCCCGTGGGGTGGCCGAGCACGTCGACGGCGGGGTGCTCGACCGCCGCCACCAGCCGGTCCGTGCCGTCGCCGTCGAGGTCGGCGTGGGGCGAGGCGACGACGCAGTCCAGGTCCGCCAGGACGTCGTCGGCGACGCTGACCGTGCCGTCGCTCTCGACGTTGGCCTCGACGCCGGCGAACACCGCGACGTCGGCGTCGTCGGCCACCTCGCGGACCTCGGCGAGCTGGTCGCGCAGCTCGTCGTCGTCGAGGCCGACGCCGCCGACCATCCCGGCGCCCGTCGCGTGGTCGGTGATGGCGACGTAGTCGTGGCCGAACTCGGCGGCGCCGGCCACCAGCTCGGCCACGGTCGGGTCGCCGTCGGACCACTCGGTGTGGAGGTGGAGGTCGCCCCGGACGTCGGCGGTCTCGACGAGGTCGGGCAGGTCGTCGTCCGCTGCGGCGGGGATCTCGCCGCGGTTCTCCCGGAGCTCCGGCGGGATCGACTCCAGCCCGACCGCCTCGTACATGCCCGCCTCGTCGGCGCCGGCCAGCCGCTCGCCGGCGCGCTGGTCGCCGTCGTCGGCGACGTCGCTCACGTCGAAGGCGCCGTACTCGTTGAGCTTGACGTCGCGCTCGACGGCGCGGTTGCGGAGCTCGATGTTGTGGTCGCGACTGCCGGTGAAGTACTGGAGCGCGCTCCCGAACTCCCCGGGCGCGACCACCCGGAGGTCGACGCGGACGCCGTCGGCGCGGACGCCGGCCTTCGCCGTCCCCGCCTCGATGACGTCCTCGACGTCGTCCCACCCGGTGAACGCCTCGACCGCCGCCGACGGATCCGCGCTTTCCACCAGGACGTCCACGTCCCCGATGGTGGCCCGCCACCGGCGGATGGAGCCCGCCACGTCGGTGCGGGCGACGGCGTCGTGGCCGTCGAGGTACTCGACCAGCCTGTCGGCGATGGGACGGGCGTCGCCCAGCAGCTCGCGCTCGCGGGACTCCCTGGCGAACGGGATGCTCTCGAGGATGTTCTCCTCGGTGGTGGCGCCGAACCCCTCGACCTCGCGTATCTCCCCGGCCTCGGCGGCGGCCTCCAGGTCGTCGAGGTCCTCGACGCCGAGGGCGTCGTACAGTGCCCGGACGCTCTTGGGCCCGACGCCCTCGACGGCGGTGAGCGCGTCGATGTCGGCGGGCATCTCCTCGCGGAGCGCCTCGAGTTCGTCGATCTCGCCGGTCTCGAGGTAGTCGGCGATCTTCGCCGCGATGGCGTCGCCGACGCGGTCGATGTCGTCCAGGGCGTCGGTGCCGCCCTCCGCGTAGAGCGTCTCCACGTCGACCGCGTGGCCCCGGACCTGCTCGGCGGCCCGGCGGTAGGCCCGCGGCTTGTAGTCGACGTCGTCGGCCTCGAGCCTGTCGGCCATCTCCTCCAGCAGCGCCGCGACCTCGGCGTTGCGGCTCACGACCGTCCTCCCGCCGGCGGGGCGGTCACGTTCGCGCCCCCAGGCCGTCCTCGTCCTCCCCGAGGACGTCGTTCAGGAAGTTCAGCCAGCGCTTCCGGTCGGCGGTCTCCCGGGCGGCGGCCTCGGCCTCGAGGTCGGTCGGCGAGTCCAGGCCCTCCAGGGCGTTGAGCGCGCGGTCGATGCCGACGACGGCCTCGACGATGGCCTCGCCCTCCTCGCGGCTCACCTCCCCGTCCTCGACGCGCTGGCGGCGCTGGAGCCGCTCGCGCCGGAGGTTCTTCTTGGCGCGCTCGACCCGCTCGCGCTCGCCGGGCGGGTAGGTCTCCCGGCGGCGCATCGCCACCACGAACTCCCGGAGGGCGACCTCCTCGCCCTGGACGTCGATGCGCTCGGGGATGGCCGCCCCGACGGTGGCGGCCTCGCGGTCCATCCGCTCGAGCAGGGCCTTGCGCTCGTACTCCTTCACGGTCGCCCGGGGCTTGGCCGGCCACGACCAAAGGTGTCCCGCCCGGGGAGCGTGGAGTGGCCCGGAGCAGACAGCGCGCCATCAGACCGCAAGACGGGTGAGACCCCACCCACCACGGTTCGTGCTTGCCCTGCGAGTACCGCCGGAATCATCACCTGCTGGATCCCAGGCGTGGCTCGGACCGCCACCGCCACCGCAAACCGCCACTCTCTGGCGGCGGATGCGGCGGTCCAGCCTGACCATGCGGTCCAGCGCCCCGACCCGTTCCGGGTGACTGAGACGGCCCGGACCGACCACGCGGCCCATCCCAACCCCTATGCGTCGGCCCCGCCTACGCCGCCCCAATGGCGACGTGCGACGTGTGCGGCACGCACGTGGACATGCCGTACAACTGCCGGGGCTGTGGCGGCACGTACTGCGCGCAGCACCGGCTGCCGGAGAACCACAGCTGTCCCGGGCTGGACAGCTGGAACGACCCGGACGGCGTCTTCGACAGCGGCTTCGACGCCAGCGTGAACGACGGGTCATCCGCCGGTCGGAGCCTCTCGGACCGCATCTTCGGCACGGGCGGTCTCCTGGGCTACTTCCGGGGCAACGTCTCGTACCTGTTCCTCGGCATCATGGCCGTCGTCTTCGCCCTCGAGTTCGTGGTGCTGGCCACGCTGGGCGAGGCGGCGTTCACGGCGGCGTTCGTGCTCACCTCCGACCACTGGTACTACGTCTGGACCTGGGTCACCTCGGTGTTCTCCCACAGCCCGGCCACGTTCTTCCACATCTTCGGCAACGGCATCGTCCTGTTCTTCTTCGGGCCGGTGCTGGAGCGCCGCATCGGCACGCGGCGGTTCACCGCGATGTTCCTGCTGTCGGGGGCGGCCGCCGGCCTCGGCCAGATCGGGTCCGGACTCGCCATCGGCCAGCCCGTCACGGGCGTGCTCGGTGCCAGCGGCGCCATCATGGCCATCCTCGGGATGTTGACGGTGCTGAACCCCGACCTGAAGGTGTACCTGTACTTCATCATCCCGATGCCGATCTGGGTGCTGACGTTCGGCTACGCCGGCCTGTCGGTGCTGGGCGTCATGGCGACCGGCAGCGTGCTGGGCAACGTCGCCCACGTCGCCCACCTCACCGGGCTCGTCATCGGCCTGGCCTACGCCCAGCACCTGAAGGGCGATATCTCCGCGCCCCGGGAGCTCCGCCTCGGCGGTGGGGGCCGGGGTCCCGGCGGCCCCGGCGGGCCGGGGCGACGCTTCTGAACCGATGGCCGAGCCCGTCGAGGAGCGGTTCCTGCCCGACCCGGCGCTCTCGACCGCGGAGATGGAGGCCCGCCAGCGCGAGATCGGCGCGGCCGCGACGTTCGCCGACGACCACGACCTCGACGCCGCCGCGCTGGCGGTCGAGGCACCGGTCGACCCCGACCCCGTCGACGCGCCGGCGGAGGGCCCGGTCGTCGTCGGGGTCGACCAGGCGTTCCGCGACGACGTGGGCGTCTCGGCGGCGGTCGCCCTCCGGGGCGACGCCGTCGTCCGGCGCGGCTCCGCCGCCACGCCCCTGGAGATCCCCTACGTCCCCGGGCTGCTCGCCTACCGGGAGGGCCAGCCGGTGCTGGCGGGCCTGCGGAGCCTCTCCGTGGAGCCGGACCTCCTGGTGCTGGACGGCAGCGGGCGCATCCACTTCCGCCAGGCCGGCCTGGCGACCCACGTCGGCGTGCTGCTGGACGTGCCGGCGGTCGGCGTCGCCAAGAACCTGCTCTGCGGCGACCCCCGGCGGTCGGTCGAGGGGCTGGCGGCCGGCGACCGGGTGGCCGTCGAGGCCGGCGAGGACTGCGAGGCCACCGACGGCACCGTAATCGGCTACGCATTCCAGAGCCGCCAGTTCGACTCGCCGGGCCGCCACGTCAACCCGCTGTACGTCTCGCCTGGCCATCGGGTGAGCGCCGAGACCGCGGTGGACCTCGTCGAGGCGCTCTGCGCGGGCTACAAGCTGCCCGAGCCGACGCGACTGGCCGACGAGTTCGCCGACCGGGCGAAGGCCGTCCACGACGGTGGCTGAACCGGCGGGCCCGCCGACCCGACAGCCCTAACTCCGGGCCACCCCCAGTCCGGGCCATGAGCGACATGACCAGCGCGGTGGGACGGGCGGTGGTGGTCCTCGTCGTCGCGGTGCTGGCTGCCGTCGTGGGCTGGGCGGCGCTCGTCGAGTACCCCGCCGACTTGGCAGAGCTCGTGGGCGTGCTCGTCTCGGTGCTACTCGTCGTCGGCGCGCTGCGGCTCGGCGGGTCGGTCGCCGAGCGGCTGTTCCCCAGCTACAACGTCGCCGAGGTCGCCGTCGAGGGGATGATCACGCGCGATCGCGGCGGTTCGCGGCTGCCGACGGGCCCGATCAACCCCGGCGCCGACCGCGTCGTCGACCAGATCGAGCGCGCCGACGACGACGGCAACGTCGACGCCCTGCTCGTCAAGCTCAACACGCCGGGCGGCGAGATCGTCCCCAGCGACGACATCCGGCTGGCCGCCGAGCGCTTCGACGGGCCGACGGTCGCCTACGCGACCGACCTCTGTGCCTCGGGGGGCTACGTCATCGCGTGTGGCTGCGACGAGCTGTGGGCCCGCGAGGGGACGATGGTGGGCTCCATCGGCGTCCGGGGCTCCCGGCCGGTGTTCGCCGGACTCCTGGACAGGCTCGACGTCGAGTACGAGCAGCTGATCGCCGGCGAGTACAAGGAGGCCGGCTCGGCCATGACGGCGATGGACGACGACGAGCGCGACTACCTCCAGGGGCTCATCGACGACCACTACGACGACTTCGTCGACACAGTGGCCGAGGCCCGCGACCTGGACGCCGACGCCGTCCGGGACACCGAGGCCCGGGTGTACCTCGGCGAGCAGGCCACGGACGTCGGCCTGGTCGACGAGCTCGGGACCCGCGAGGACGTCGAGGAGCGGCTGGCCGACGACCTCGGCCGGGCCGACGTCAGGGAGTTCGAACCGACCCCCGGGGTCGCCGAGCGGTTCCGCGGCGGTGCCCAGCGGGTCGCCTACGCCGCCGGCGCGGGCCTGGCGAGCGTGCTCGTCGACGGCGGTGGCGAGGTCGAACTGCCCTGAGGCTTTTTGGTCGCGCGGCGCCACCTTCCCGCCGTGACGACCCTGGTCATCTGCGTCGAGCGGGGTGACCTCACCGCCGACGCCCCCGTCGTCGGCTGGGAAGCCGTGCGGTCGCTCGTGACCGACGTGGGGGTCGAGGACCCCGAGGACTCCCGCGTCAACTGCCTCCTGGAGGCGCTGTCGGTGACCCGGACCCTCCGGGACCGCGACGAGGCGGCCGAGGTCGCGGTCGTCTCGGCGGCGGGCGACTCGGTGAACGCCGACCGGGCGGTCGCGCGCCAGACCGACGAACTGGTCGACCAGGTCGACCCCGAGTCCGCCGTCGTCGTCATCGACAGCGCCGAGGACGAGCGGCTGGTCCCCATCGTCGAGTCCCGGGTCCGCGTCGACGCCGTCGACCGCGTCGTCGTCCGCCAGTCCCACGACATCGAGTCGACGTACTACCTGCTGAAGCAGTTCCTCGCCGACGAGGAGCTCCGGGGGACGGTGCTGGTGCCAATCGGCGCCGCGCTGCTCGCGTTCCCGGTGCTGTTGCTGCTGTTCAACAGCCTCACGACCGCGCTGTCGGCCATCGCGGCGGTCATCGGTACCTTCCTCCTGTACAAGGGCCTTGGCATCGACGACTGGCTGGCGACGCTGCCGGGGACGGTCCGGACGGCCTTCTACTCCGGTCAGGTGTCGCTGGTGACCTACGTCGTCGGCGCGGGGCTGGCCCTCGTCGGGCTGTTCGCGGGCGCAATCGCCGTCCAGGGCCGCGAGGAGGCGGCGTTCCTGCTCGCGATGCGGTTCGTGTTCAACGCCGTCCCGTGGCTGGCGCTCTCGGCGCTGGCGGCCGCGACCGGGCGGCTGGTCGACGGCTTCCTCGAGGAGGGCGAGGTCGGCTCGGCGCACCTCAACCTCCCGTTCGGTGTGGTCGCGGTCGGCCTCGTCGTCCGCGGGTTCTCCGCGTACTTCCTGGAGCGCGCGGGCGCCATCGACCCGCTGGCCCTGCCCCGCACCACGCTGGGGCCGGTGACCGTGGCGTCGTTCTCGCTCACCATCTGGGAGCGCCTGGCGCTGTACGTGATCGGCGGCATCCTCATCAGCCTCGCCGGCGTGCGGTTCTCCTCGTACGTCAGCGAGTCCGAGCTGGACGAGGAGTTCCGCAGCGCCCGCTGACCGCGGGGTTTTCCCCGCTCGGGGCCGTTCGCCCGGCCATGGGCTACGCGTGTCCGGTCTGTGGCGACCCCCAGGCCGACGCCGGCCACCTGGCCAACCACCTGGCGTTCACGGCGCTGCTGGGCGACGGGGACCACGAGTCCTGGCTCGACGCACACGCCCCGGGCTGGGCCGACGCGGGCGAGGCCGAGCTCGCCGACCGCGTGGTCGAGCACGCCGACGAGCGCGAGTTCCCGCAGGTCTTCGAGGACACGTCGACCGACCACGGCGGCGACGGGGGCCACTCCGAGCGCCCGGACCGACCCGCCGGCGCCGAGGGCGTCGAGGCGCCCACGGACGACGACGCCCGCGAGATCCTCGCCGAGGCCCGCGAGCTGACCGAGGCGATGCGCGGGGAGGGCGACGGCGAGGGCGCCGCGGACGCCGGCGACGACGGCGCCGGCGACGACGCCTGACCCCGCCTCGAAACGCCTACCTGCCCGCGGGGCCACCGCCCGGGCATGCACACCGTCGGAACGTTCGCGCCCGAGTCGCTCCCGGCGGCCCGGGACCGCTACGAGGCGCTGGGCCCGGCCGCCCAGACGGTCGTCCGGGAGGTCGCCGCGGCCATGGAGTTCGACCGCGAGGAGTACGACGAGCGGGTCACCGCCGACGTCGTCGCCACCGCCCGGGACGCCATCTTCGCGTCGCTGCTGGCGGTCCACGTCGGCGACCGCGATGCCTACGAGGGCTGGCTCGCCGACCGGGACGTCGAGGTGGTCGAGGCGGGCAGCGAGAACGTCGACCGCGTGGCCTGGCACCTGGCGCCGTTCGCCGGCGAGGTGGCCGCCGCCACGTTCGCCGAGGAGGAGCGCGCCGCCGTCGAGACGCTCCGGCGGCAGGCCTACGGCCGCATCTACCGGGACCGGCTCTCGGGGGAGCCATGACCGACGACCCGGACGCCGCCGGCGACCACGACTGGCCGGTGCTCGAGTCCTCCGTCGAGTACGACACCGGCTGGTACACCGGCGGCTACGACCTGGTGGAGCAGCCCGACGGCTCCACGAAGCGCTACTACTGGGCGGAGCTGCCGCCCGCCGCCGTGGTCGTCGCCGTCGCCGACGACGAGGTGGTCTTCGTCGAGCAGTACCGCCCGACGGTCCGGGAGCACTGCCTGGAGCTGCCCGCCGGCATCGTCGAGGACGCCGAGTCGTTCACCGCCGCCGGCGCCCGCGAGCTCGAGGAGGAGACCGGCATCGCCGCCTCCTCGACCGCGCTGCTCGCGGAGTACTGGTGTGCCACCGGCGTGCTGCGCCACCGGCGGGGCATCGTGTTCGCCGAGGGCCTGGAGCCGGGCGAGCGTGCGCTCGACGGCAACGAGTTCCTCTCGGTGCGGACGGTACCCGTCGGGGAGGCGCTGGCGGTGGCCCGGGAGGCGCCGGCCAACGACGCGACGCTGGAGGGGCTGCTGCTGGCGCGGGAGGAGGGACTGCTGTAGCGGGATTTCGGTCTGCTCCGGTCCCGTGAGTCCGCCCTGCTCGCGGACGGTCGAGCGATGGGGCCGGGACGCGTGGTCGGATCGAGCAGGGACCACCTGCCGCCCCGGACGTACGTCCAGCCGGACCGACCACCCATGGCGACCCGACCGCTTATCAGCGCCGCCCCCCTTCGCCCGACCGATGACGGCCGAGGTCTCCCAGACCGAGCTCGAGGCCCTCCAGGAGGCGGACGGCGACGTCCGCGTCGTCGACGTCCGGTCGCCGGCGGCCTACCGCCGGGGGCACATCCCCGGCAGCGTCAACGTGCCGTTCGACGCGCTGGCCGACCGGGTCACCGACCTCGAGGACGGCGAGCACGTGGTGACGGTCTGTCCCCACGGCGAGGCCTCCGTCCAGGCGGCGCGGCTGGTGGCCGCCTACGAGGGGTTCGACGGCGAGGTGGCGTCGCTGTCGTGTGGCGTCACCGGGTGGGACGGCGACCTCGCGGCGGGCGACGCCGGCGACGCGGCGGAGGACGTCGGTGCAGACGCCCCGTTCTGAGCCGACGCCGTCGCTGGCGAACTGTGGACCGGCGAGAAGTCCTCGTCGGACGGCTGGTCAGGCGACCGTGAAGCCCTTGTCGCGCAGGAAGTCCTCGACGCGACCGCTGTGGTTGCCCTGGAGCTCGATGGTACCCTCGTCGTCCTCGACGGTGCCGCCGCAGGCGAACTTCGACTTCAGGTCGCTGGAGAGCGTGTCCAGGTCGACGTCCTTCGGGTCGAACCCCTCGATGATCGTTACCTCCTTGCCGTACCGGCGCTCGTCGATGCGGATGGTGATCTCCTGGGACTCTTTGGCGACGTCCTCGCAGACGCAGAGCTCCTCGGGGAGGCCGCACGTCGAGCAGACTTCCGACATTACACCGGAAACTTACACGACGACCCTATTAAACACTGTCGGGGTCCGGGGCGGCGGTTTCGCGGCCCGAGGCGCCCGTCCGCGGACGCTACCGGCTGCCCGGACCGATCCGCTCGCCAACGATGGCGTCGGCGAGCGAGACGGCCTCGTCGGCGGCCGTCCGGTCGACCCGGTCGGCGTAGCGGGCGCGCTCGTACAGCGCCGCCAGGCGGGCGGCGCGGTCGTCGTCGGTGGCACCGAGGTACTGCCGCGGGGTCTCGCCCGGCCGGCGGGGGCGCCACCGGCGCTCGAGCGCCCACGTCGCCCGGCGGTAGGCCCGGTCGACGTCCGCCGCCGGGTCCCCCCGGGGCTGGTAGCGCAGCCAGACGGCCCGGTAGGCCCGCTCCGCGACGCCGAGCCGCCGGACGCCGGCGACGGCCCCGGCGAGCACCACGCCGCCGAGGACGGCCTGCTGGCGGGTGGGCAGGGGAACCTCCGGCAGCGGGAGGCCACCGCCGGTGGCGCCGGCGCCGACGGGCGTGCTGTCGACGCCGCCGGGAGTGTCCAGCCCGGGGATGTTGGCCTGGTCGAACCCGCTGCCGAGGTCCGGGGTGCCGTTGGGGGCCGAGGTGTCCGGGTCGGGGTCCGGGGTCGGCGTCCACTCCTCCTGGCCCGTCTCGTCGGTGTCGACGCCGCTCACGTTGCGCTCGCGGGCGACGGTCAGCCGCTCCTGTTCGGCAGCCACCCGGGGACCACCCGGCGTGGGGTCGAACCGGATCCATCCGACGTCCGGGAAGTAGACCTCGACCCAGGCGTGGGCGTCCAGCCCGCGGGCCACCCACCGGTCGGGGCCGACGCGCTCGCCCGGCGTGTAGCCCACGACGAACCGGGCCGGGATGCCCTGGCTGCGGAGCATCACCGTCATCGTGGTGGCGAAGTAGGTGCAGTACCCCCGCGTCCGCTCGAACAGGAACGCGTCGGCGACGTCGCCCCGCGGCCGAGAGACGTCCAGGGAGTACTCGCGGTTGTTCTCGAGCCACCGCTCGACCAGCAGCGCACGCTCGTAGGGCGTGTCCGCCGTGGACGTGATGTCGGCGGTCCGCTCGCGCACGCGGTCGGGGGTGCTCGAGGGGAGCTGGGTGTAGCGGCGCTCGATGGCCGCCGGGTACGAGTCCCCGGTCGCCTGGAGCAGCCGTGGCTCGGCGGCGGGGACCGAGCTGACGACGGTGTACGCCGACCCGGCGTCCACGGTCCCGCCCGGGACGAGCCCGCCCTCCATGGTTCGGCGGACGCCGGCCTCGACCCCGTCGACGTCGACGGGTCGCCACGCCGCCGGGAGCACGCGGAGCGCCGTCTCGGCCTCGACCTCCTGGACCAGCCGCCGTGACGGGCCGGGCGGCTCCGGGCCGCCCTCGAACGCGCTCGTCGAGCCCGTGCGGACCCAGCCACCGGAGGTGTAGCGGTCGTAGCTCCCGACGCGCCAGTAGCGGGGCTCGTCGGTCTCGACGCTGAACCGGACCTTCGGCGACAGCCGGACCGACCCCTGGATCCGGAGGTCCCCGTCGGCGGTGACCAGGTTGCTCTCGACGGTCGACGGGCCGCCACCGCCGCCCAGCACGCCCACCGACGGCGCACCGAGGGCACCGCCGGCCGGGACCACCGTCACCGAGAGGGTCACGAGCACCATCGCCGCCAGCGTCGCGACGACCGCGTCGACCCCCTCGCTGCCGGCGCGGCCGTCGAGCTCGCCGAACCCGACGGCGGCGGTGGCCGCCAGGACCCCGAACAGGGTGCCGACGCTCGTGGCGTCGCCCGTCAGGACGAACACCGACAGCGTCGCGCCGCCCACCCCCACAGCGCCGACGTAGTGGCGGCGCAGCGCCAGGTAGGTCGTGAGGAACGCCGGCGCCGGGACGCCCGCCATCGCCCAGACGTCGGCGTTGATGACGCCCAGCAGCGAGGCGCCGGTCAGCAGCTGGAGGCTGTCGTCCAGCAGCTTCGCCAGGACCTCGGCCGTAATCGTCCCGGCGTCGAGGGTGAACAGGTAGACCGCGCCGCCGGCGGCCAGTGCGAGGGCCGACAGCACCGCCGCCAGACGCCCGGACAGCACCGGCGCGGCCACGGCGCCGGCGGCGACCGAGAGCGCCGCCACCGCGACCAGGGCCTGGGGGTCGCCCGCGACGTTCGTGATGCGGCGGAACACCGTCACGAACGACACCACGAGCCCGCCGACGGCGGCGAGCGCGAGCAGCCGCGCCGGATCGAGGCCGCCGACCCGGGCCAGCACCGACCGCGTCCCGGTGGACGCGCTCACGCCCGCACCACCCCCGGCTCCGGGGAGGCGGCGGGGTCGACCAGGTCGGCGACGTCGTGGGTCCGGCCGTCGATGGTGACGGTGACGCCGTCGTCGGTCGCCGCGACGTCGACGTCGGCCCGCGAGCGGGTGTCCGCCGCGACGCGCCCCCCGGGCGTCCGGGCCAGGAGGTCCAGCACCCGCTCGCGGCCCTCGTCGTCGGCCGCGCCCGCGACGGTCCCGCCGGGACAGGCGACGTCGATGCGGACGTCGGCGTCCAGCAGGTGGAGCGCGACGCTCGCTGCGGCGGCGGCCATGGCGTCGGCGTGGCCGGCGTCTGCCTCGGCGGCCACCGTCACGCCGCCCCGGTCCTCGTCGGCGAACTCGGTGACGACGAGGTCGCCGGGGACGCGCTTCGCGGAGGACTTCCAGTGGACGTCCCGGAGCGCGTCGCCGGGGACGTACTCCCGGAGCCTGTCGAACGCCTGCCGGTCGGGGGTGCCGCTCTCGTCCACCAGCGGGTCGAACGCCCGCGCCGCGGCCACCGGCGAGACGTCGGGGTAGACGAGCACCGGCGTGCGCCCGGCGACGTCGTGGTCGGCGGCGACGAGCCCCAGCGCGTCCCTGACGGTGACTCGCGCCGGCCCGAGCTCCTGCTCGCCGCGGTCGGCGAGCACCACGCGATACAGCAGTTCCCCACCGCCGGCGACGGCGCCGCCGGCGTCCTCCAGCCGGAGGCCGCCGGTCGCCCCGTCGCGCACCTCGGCGTTCAGGCCGGTCTCGACCGTCAGGTCGACCTCCCGGCGCTCGCCGGGGAAGCCCGGCGCCGGCGACGAGCGGGTCGCCCTCGGCTCGGCGGCTGTCCGGACCTGGAGCCAGCCGGCGACCAGCGCCACCAGCGCCGGCGCGGCGACGGCGTTGAGCGACCGGGCGCCGTACCAGTACGCCAGCAGCAGGCTCGCCACCACCGCGCCGACGACCGCCCAGCCGCGGCGGGTGAGCCTCATTCCGCGTCGACGTCGGCGAGGGCGGCCTCGACCACCTCGCGGGGGGTCCGCTCGCCGGCGGCGGTGCGGACCCGGTGGCGCAGCGTGACGTCGGCCTGGCGCTGGACGTCGTCGGGGAGCACGTAGTCCCGGCCCTCCAGCACCGCCCGGCCCTGGGCGACCCTGAGCAGCCACAGCGACCCCCGCGGCGAGACGCCCAGCGAGGCGTGCTCGCGGGTGTAGCGGGCCAGCCGCGTCACGTAGTCCCGGACGGCCTCGCTGACGGTGACGTCGGCGGTCGTCCGGCGGGCGGCGACGAGGTCGGCGACGTCGGCGACCGGCTGGAGGTCGTCGATGGGGTGGTCGCCGACGACCCGGCCGAGCATCTCGGCCTCCTCGGCGGCCGCCGGGTAGCCCAGCGTCAGCTTCGCGGTGAACCGGTCGAGCTCCGCCGCCGGCAGATCGTAGGTGCGGTCGCGCTCGACGGAGTTCTGGGTCGCGACGACGGCGAAGGGGTCCGGCAGCGGGTGGGTCTCGCCGTCGACGGTGACCTGCTCTTCCTCCATCGCCTCCAGCAGCGCCGACTGGGTCTTCGGCGGCGCGCGGTTGATCT
>CAYWNQ010000019.1:0-18286 GCA_964459695.1 uncultured Halobacteriales archaeon
TCGACGCCCGGGCGTACCCGACGGCGGTCGGGCGCGGCGCCGAGGTCCTGTAGGGCCGGCGCGCATCCGGTGGCGCTCCCGCTGGTCGCGCCTCCCGGCTCACGGCTCGCTTCGCTCGCCGTTCGCTCGTTCGGAGGCGCTCGCTTGCTCGCGGTTCACTCCGTTCACCGTCTGCTCACGGGCGCGGAGCGCCCGTTCGCACGGTCCGAGGGACCGTCGGTCCCTCGCTACTCGCTCCGTCGGTGGCGCTCACTTCGTTCGCGCCACCCGCCGCTCACTCGCGCCTCCCGGCTCACGGCTCGCTTCGCTCGCCGTTCGCTCGTTCGGTGGCGCTCCCGCTGGTCGCGCCACCCGGCTCACGGCTCGCTTCGCTCGCCGTTCGCTCGTTCGGTGGCGCTCGTTCGCTTCGCTCACTCGCGCCACCCGCCCTAGAACTCCTGCATCGTCCCGTATCCGAGTCCGAGGAAAGTCCCGTAGACCACGTAGCCCGCGATCACCATCGGCTCGGTGGTCGGCAGCGGCATCGAGAGGCCGGAGGTGACGGTCACGAGCACCGGGACGAGGACCATCCCGACGACGACCGCCGCGCCGACCCCGAACACCGCGCCGAGGGCGGTGGCCGTCGTCGTGAGCTCCGCCCGCTCCATCCACCCCTCCAGGAGGCCGTCGGTGCCCTCTGCAACCTCCCAGAGGGCGGCGACGTACTCCTCTAGGTCGCGGGCGAGCACGTGCCAGAAGACGGCGCCCATCGCCACCGACAGCCCGATCCAGACCAGCCACGAGCCGGTGTAGGTGAACGTGCCGGCGAGGCTCCCGAAGTACAGCATCCAGACCGACCCGGCGAGCTGGTGGATCACGAGGCCGCCGGTGAACGCACCGAACACCGAGCCGAAGACGACGGCGCGCTGGGTGCGCGTGCCGAACGCCGGCAGGTCGGCGCCCTCCCGGCCCAGCCCGTAGCCCGCGCCGACGGCGCCGCCGAACACCAGGTAGCCGACGAAGACGAGGGGGTTCTTCCCGGCGTAGTTGTACGCCGCGCCGGTCGAGGCCTCGTACATCGCCGGGAGCAGGGCCACGAGGGCGCCCCCGACGACGGCCCCGAACGCCAGGCCCCGGAGGACCGACGCCCGAGCGAGGCCCGCCGGGGCCTCCTCGGGCGCGACATACCTGACGAACACCCACGCCAGCACGAGCGCGAGGCCGGCCCAGGTGGCGTAGGCGGCGGTCAGGCTCGCGCCGAGCTTCGCGGTGAGGCTCAGGTAGACGAAGTATATCTCGCCCGCAGCGAGCCGGAGCGCGAGGCCGCCGGCGACCACCCCGGCGACGCCCGCGACGGCGGTCGGCCCGACGCGGTCGGCCACGCTCTCGGGGACGGTCCGTCCCCCGCTGCGGACGGCCCCGTAGCCGGCCCCCAGGGCCAGGCCGTACACCAGGAAGCCCGCGAGCATGCTCGCGCTCAGGAACGGCACCGAGACCGGCACGCCGCTGGCGGCCTCGGCGAGGACCGGGACCAGGACCATCCCGCCGGCGATGCCGGCGACGGCCCCGTAGATCAGGCCGACCTTGAGGTGGCCCAGGCGCTCTCCCTTGCCCCGACCCACGGTCCGGGCGGCGGTCCGGGAGTAGACGGCCCCGAGGAGGACAGCGGCGGCCAGCCACACCGCGAACGACGCCGTCAGGTCGTAGCCCAGCCCGGCGACGAGCCCGAACTGGACGAGAAAGCCCTGGGCGCCGGCGTACAGCACGGCACCGCCCGCCAGGCCGCCGAGCACCGAGCCCGCGAGGGTCGCGGTCGCCCGCTCGCCGCCCACGCCGACCGAGGGGACCCTGTCGCGCAGCGACGCGCCGTAGCCCACCGCCATCACCACGCCGAACAGGACGTACGCGCCGATGACCCGCCCGTTGACCGCCGGCACGTCGGCGCCCGAGAGGGCGGGCACGAGCACCACGCCGACGACGAGGGCGGCCAGCGCGCCGAAGCCCAGCCCGTAGCCGGCGTCGCTCGCGAGGTCGTCGCGGACGTCGACGCGGCCGTCGGCCACCGCACCGAACGCCGCACCGAGCAGCAGCGAGAACACCAGCCAGACCCCGAACGCGGCGGTCAGCGAGGTGATGCCGACGACGCTGCCGAGCAGCACGAGGTGGATCTCGGCGGCGACGTAGAGGAGGCCGCCGCTGACCAGCCCCGCCAGCAGCGCTCCGACGACCGTCGCCTCGCGCCGGTCCACGGATCCCGGTCCGACGGCCTCGTCGTCCCGTGGCCGGCTGTGAGCCTCTCGAGTAGTCACGCGTTACTCCAAGCAGACCCCGCCCTGGTAATAAAACGTTGCGCGGGTCGTTGCCGGTCGTTTAAACGCGGCGTCGGGGGGTACTTCAACCCGGGGCGTTTCGCCGGAGAAACCCTTAACCCCGCGTCGGGCGACCAGAACCGCACATGGGCATCGCGTACCCCAGTGAGGAGTGGATCCAGGAGTGGAAGCGCCGCCTGAACGACAACGACGACTACGGCGAGGTCGGCGAGGGCTGGGGCGTGGGGTTCGACGGCAGCTTCGTCTTCCACCTCCGGGCCGACGACCGCCTCCCGGAGGACGCGTTCTTCTACATCGACCTCGAGGACGGCGAGTGCCTCGAGGCCCGACGCATCGAGAGCGAGGACGCGGTCGACGCCGGCTTCGTCTACCGCGGTGACTACGCCGACTGGGTGAGGCTCCAGGAGGGCGAACTCGGCGCCATCGACGGGATGATGTCCGGCGTCTTCGAACTGGAGGGCGACATGCAGAAGGTGCTCCAGTTCTCCGACGCCGCCATCGCCATGACCGAGAACGCCGGCCGCATCGAGACCGACTACCGGTACTGACGCGGCGCCATCGAACCCTCTTTCAGTCCCCGCCGCCTCGTCTCGCCCATGAGAGCGGCGCTCGTCGTGCTCGACGGCTGGGGCCTCGGCGGCGAGGGCCCCGGGCGGGACGCCGTCGCCACCGCCGAGACGCCGACGTTCGACCGCATCTGGCGCGAGGGCGCGACCGGCACGCTCCTCACCCACGGCCGGCGGGTCGGCCTCCCCGAGGGCCAGATGGGCAACAGCGAGGTCGGCCACCTGAACATCGGTGCGGGCCGCGTCGTGGTCCAGGACTCGGCGCGGGTGACCGACGCCATCGCCGACGGCTCGTTCTTCGAGAACCCGGCCCTGACGGCGGCGCTGGACCGCGTCGCCTCGACCGGCGGCCGGCTCCACCTGCTGGGCCTCGTCGGCGACGGCGGGGTCCACGCCGACCAGCGCCACCTGCACGCCCTCCTCGAACTCGCCGCCGACCACGGCGTCGAGGCCGTCACCCACGCGTTCACCGACGGGCGGGACACGCCCCCGACGAGCGCCGTCGACCACCTCGCCGACCTCCGGGCGGCGGTCGACGAGCACGGCACCGGCGACGTCGCGACGGTCTCGGGGCGGTACTACGCCATGGACCGCGACGAGAACTGGGAGCGCACGCGGGCGGCCTACGACGCCATCGTCGCCCGGGAGGCCGCCCACGAGGCGCCCGACGCCGTGTCCGCGGTCGAGGCCTCCCACGAGCGCGGCGACACCGACGAGTTCGTCGAGCCCACGCTGGTCGCCGGCGGGCCCCCGCTGGCCGATGGCGACGCCGCGGTGTTCGCCAACTTCCGGGCCGACCGGGCGCGCCAGCTCACCCGGATGCTGGCCGACGTCGACCCCGTCTGGCCGTTCGAGACCGACCCGCCCGACGTCCACCTCGTGACGATGACCGAGTACGACGCCACGTTCGACCTCCCGGTGGTGTTCCCGGCGACCCGGCCGGAGGACGTCCTGGGCGAGGTGGTGGCCGACGCCGGGCTCACCCAGCTCCGCATCGCCGAGACCGAGAAGTACGCCCACGTGACCTACTTCCTCAACGGCGGCCGGGAGGTCGAGTTCCCCGGCGAGGTCCGCCGCATCGTCGACTCCCCCGACGTGGCGACCTACGACCGCCAGCCCGAGATGAGCGCCGCCGAGGTCACCGACGCCGCCATCGCCGTCGTCGAGGCCGAGGACCCGGACCTCCTGGTCTGCAACTACGCCAACCCGGACATGGTGGGCCACACCGGCGACTTCGACGCGGCGGTCGCCGCCGTCGAGGCGGTCGACGAGCAGCTGGGGCGGCTGCTCGCCGCTGTGGCCGCCGCCGGCGGCCACGCCGTCGTCACCGCCGACCACGGCAACGCCGACGACATGGGCAGCCCCGAGGACCCACACACCGCCCACACCACCAACCCCGTCCCGTTCGTCTACCTCTCGCCGGCCGGCGACGACGGCGGCCGGACCGTCCGGACCGGCGGCACCCTCGCCGACGTCGCCCCGACGCTGCTGGCACTGCTTTCCGTGCCGGTGTCGGCGGCGATGACCGGCACGAGCCTCCTGACATAAACGTTTCCCTCCGTGCGGGGCCACAAGGGCTTTTCACGGGCTCGCCCCACGGCCGCTCGCAATGAGCGATGGTCCCGACGCGTTCACGATACTCGGTATCGGCCTCCTGATCGTCGGCGGCATCGCGCTGCTGTACGGTCACATGGAGCTGATGCAGGTCCAGGAGTGCTCGGGCCTGTTCTGCTCGCCGAGCGACTCGGCGGCCCGCCAGTGGGAGCTCGTGCGGCTCGGCGGGCTCGTGCTGGGCGCCATCGGCGGCGTCGTGACGTTCGCGGGCGCGGCGCGGTGAGAGGCGGTCCGCGCGGTCCCCGCCCTTACTGCGCCGGCGTATAGCCCTCGGAGACCACGTTGAGCACCACGACCCCGGCGACGACGAGCGCGATGCCGACGACGCCGGCGAGGTCCAGCGTCTCGTCGAACACAACCACGCCCACCACCGCGGTGGCCACGATGCCGACGGCGGCCCAGGTCGCGTACACCAGGCCGACCGGTAGCTCCTCCAGCACGAGGCTCAGGAGGTAGAACGAGGCCCCGTAGCCGACGAGTACCGCGGCGGCCGGGCCCGGTCGGGTGAACCCCGCCGAGAGCTTGAGTGCGGTCGTGCCGGCGACCTCCGAGGCGATGGCGGCCGCGAGGTAGAGGTACGGGCGCATGGAGACGCCCGCGACCGCTCGCCCGAAGGGCGTTTCGGCGTCCGCCGTCCCTCAGCCGGTCCGGAAGGAGTAGTCCAGTGCCGGCGCCGAGTGGGTCAGACTCCCCAGCGAGACGACGTCCACCCCGGTCGACGCGTACTCCGGGACGGTGTCGACGGTGATGCCGCCCGAGGCCTCGACCACCGGGTCGTGGTCGGCCTCGGCCAGCAGGTCGACGGCGCGCTCGGTCGCCGCCGGCGACAGGTTGTCCAGCAGGACCGCGTCCGCGCCGGCGGCCGCGGCGCGCGGGGCGTCCTCCGGGGTCTCGACCTCGACCTCGACCGAGGTGGCGAACGAGGCCCGGTCGCGGAACCGCTCGACGGCGGCGTCGAGGCCGAGCTCGGCGACGTGGTTGTCCTTCACCATCACCATGTGCGAGAGGTCCAGCCGGTGGGTGTCGCCGCCGCCGGCGGCCACGGCACGCTTCTCGACGCCCCGGAGGCCCGGCGTGGTCTTGCGGGTGGCCGCGACCCGGACGTCCGCCGAGACCGCCCGGGCGGCGTCGACCGCCGCCCGCGTCCGGGTAGCGACGCCGGAGGCGTGTGCGGCGACGTTGACGGCCACCCGCTCGCCGCGCAGGACCTGCCGCGCCGACCCGGCCACCCGGAGGACGTCGTCGCCCGCCTCGAGGGCCGTCCCCTCGTCGGCACGCGCGGCCACGTCGCAGTCCAGGTAGTCGAAGGTCGCCGCGGCGGCGTCGAGGCCGGCGGCGACGCCGGCCTCGGTCGCCACCAGCCGGCCGGTCGTCTCGCCGGGGACGTCGTTGGTCACGTCGTGGTGGCCGAGGTCCTCCCGGAGCCAGCGCTCGACCTGCGAGCGCTCAACCGGCATGGGCCCGCTCGACGAGGTGGTGACAGCCCCGCGACTCGTCGTTGTCGGCGGCGGCGCGGGCGACCAGCAGCGCGGTGACCACCTGGCCCCGGAGCTCGTACAGCGACCGGGAGGTCCGGGTGCGGACGTAGGAGTCGACCTCGCCCTTCAGCCGGCGCAGGACGCCCGTCGCCCGGCGGAGCTCCGCGGGCGAGCGCTCGAGGCCGACGTACTCGCCCATCACGCGGCGCAGCCGCACCGCCTTCTCCTCGGCGAAGCCGTCGGGCAGGTCCGGATCGCTGTCGCGGAGCCCGGGGGCCTCGACCGGTTCGGGCGCGTGGCCCGCGGCGTCGGCGCCCGCCCGGCGACCCCACACCAGCCCCTCGAGCAGCGACGTCGACGCCAGCCGGTTGGCGCCGTGGACGCCGGTCCGGGAGCACTCCCCGACGGCGTACAGCCGGTCGAGCGAGGTCCGGCCCCGGTCGTCGACGGCGACGCCGCCACAGAGGAAGTGCTCTGCGGGCGCGACCGGGATGCCGTCGGCGGGGTCGACGCCGCGGTCGGCACACAGGTCGGCGAGGTCCGGGAACGCGCCCGCGAACTCGACGGGCGAGACGTCGAGCCGGACCTCGCCCGTGGCCTCGCGCTCGCTGGCCACCGCGCGGGCCACGACGTCCCGCGGGGCGAGGTCGGCGTCGGCGTGGTAGGAGGGCATGAACCGGTCGCCGTCGGCGTTCCGGAGCACCGCACCCTCGCCGCGGACGGCCTCGCTGACCAGGAAAGGGTCGTCGCCGTCCACGTACACCGTCGGGTGGAACTGGACGTACTCCATGTCGGCGACGTCGGCGCCGGCCAGCGCCGCCATGGCGATGCCGTCGCCGGTGGCGCCCTCGGGGTTGGTCGAGACCGGGTAGCAGTCGCCGATGCCGCCCGTCGCGAGGACGGTCGCCCCGGCGAACGCCGACCACACCGCGCCGTCGCGCTCGAGGTAGGCCCCGTGGACCCGGCCCTCGTGGGTCAGCAGGTCCAGCGCCGCCACGTCCTCCAGGACGGTGACGTCGGGGCGGTCGGCGAGGTGGGCGAGGAACGGGACGAGGACGTGCTTGCCCGTCGAGGCGTTCACGTGGAGGATCCGGCGGGCGCCGTGGGCGGCCTCGCGGGCGAAGGCGAACGACTCCTCGTCGGCGCCGTCCGCGACGGTGTCGAACTCGACCTCGAGGGTGTCCAGCAGCACGTCGGTCACCGCGTCGGCGGCCTCCTCGACGAGGACGTCGACCGCCGCCGGGTCCGCGGTGCCGTCCGAGGCCGCCAGCACGTCCTCGCGGAACCCGTCGGCCTCGCGCCGTGTGACGGCGATGCCGCCCTGGGCCCACCACGACGTCGCGTCGTCGGGCGCGGTCGCCTTCGTGGCCAGCGTCACCGCGGCGCCGGCGCGGACCGCCGACAGCGCCGCCGCACAGCCGGCGATGCCCGAGCCGACCACGAGCACCTCGGTCTCGACGGGCTCGACCACGTCAGACCTCCAGCATCCGGTCCAGCGCGACCTGGGCCAGCTCCTTCTCCTCGGGGGCGACCTCGATGACGTTGCGCTCGCGGCCGGCCACCAGCTCCTCGAGCACCCAGGTGAGGTAGTTGGGGTCGATCTGGCGCATCGCGTTGCAGTCCATGCAGGCGTCGCCACACAGCGGTAGCACCTCGACCTCGGGGTGCCACCGGTCGAGGTGCTTCGCCAGGTGGAGCTCCGTGCCGATGGCCCACGTGTCGCCCGGGTCGGCGTCGGCGACGGTCTCGCAGATGGTCGCCGTCGACCCGACGACGTCGGCGGCCTCGACCACCTCGCGGCGGCACTCGGGGTGGACGACGACGTTCGCGTCGGGCCGGCGCTCCCGGAGGTCGGCGACGTGGTGCTCGCGGAACCGCTCGTGGACCTGGCAGTAGCCGTCCCAGAGCACGATGTCGGCCGCGGCGGCCTCGGCGGCGGTGGTGCCCTCGGGGTCCCAGGGGTCCCACTCGACGATCTCGTCGGCCAACCCGAGCCGGTGGGCGGTGTTCTCGCCGAGGTGCTTGTCCGGGAGGAACAGGACCGCGTCGCCGCGCTCGAACGCCCACTCGAACGCGCGGTGGGCGTTCGAGGAGGTGCAGACCAGCCCGCCCTGGTCGGCGCAGAACGCCTTGAGATCGGCGTAGCTGTTCATGTAGGTGACCGGGACGATGTCCCGGTCCGGCGCGGCCCCGGTGATCTCGGCCCAGGCGGCGTCGACCTGGAGCGCCTCGGCCATCCCCGCCATCGGGCAGGAGGCCTCCATCGACGGCAGGATCACCGTCTGGTCGTCGTCGGTGATGATGTCCGCCGACTCGGCCATGAACGTCACGCCGCCGAAGATCACGTACTCGGCGTCGGCCTCGGCGGCCTCCTTCGAGAGCTGGTAGGAGTCGCCGACGAAGTCGGCGTGCTCGACGATCTCGCGACGCTGGTAGTTGTGGCCCAGCACGACCACGTCGTCGCCGAGCTCGGACAGCGCGGCCTCGATGCGCCGGGTGCGCTCGCCCTCCTCGAGGTCGCGGTACGCCGGCGGGAGCTGTTCGAGGCTGTCGTACTTGAAGAGACTCAGGTCCGTCTCGAGTTCGACCGTTTCCATTTCGGGCACGATGTGGGCACCTGTTGTTGAACGTGCCGACGACCGTGAGTGTTGAAAACATTTTGCCTTCAAATACGGGCTTCGAAGGCGAAACCGGTAACAATTGACGCGACCGGGGCCCTCAGCCCCGGTGGACGACGGCGCCGTCCACGACGGTCGCCGCTACCGCGACGTCGGCGATCGCGCCGGGGTCGACCGCCCACGGCGAGCGCTCGAGGACGACGAGGTCGGCGCAGTTGCCGACCGCGACGGTGCCGAGCCGGTGCTCGTCGCCGCCGGCGTGGGCGCCGCCGGCGGTGTAGGCTCGCAGCGCCTCGGTCACGGAGAGGCGCTGGCGGTCGTCGGGCGCGGTGACGGCCTGCTGGACGCCGAACAGGGGCCCCATCGGCATGCAGTCGCTGCCGAACGCCACCGGGACGCCGGCGTCGAGCAGCTGGCGGAAGCGGTTCGAGCCCCGGGCCCGCTCGGTGCCCAGCGCCCGGTCGTAGAGGCCGCCCTCGCGGGCCCACTTCAGGAAGTTGGGCTGGACGGAGGCGACCGCCCCGACCCGGGCGAACCGCTCGACCAGTTCGTCGTCGAGCAGCTCGGCGTGCTCGACGCGGTGGCGGGCGGCCGCGGCGTCGTCGGCGTGTTCGGCGTAGGCGTCCAGCACTGCCCCGACGGCCTCGTCGCCGATGGCGTGGGCGGCGACCTGGAGGCCGGCGTCGTCGGCGGTCTCCACGATGGCCGCGAGCTCGTCGGGGGCGACCACCCACTGGCCGGCGTCGGGGGCGTCGTCGCCCGCGTCGGCGTAGGGCTCGCTCACCTTCGCGGTCCGGGCGCCGATGGAGCCGTCGGTGTAGGTCTTGACGGGACCGGTGGTGACCAGCCCGCTGCCGTGGCCGTCGACCAGGCCCGTCCCCCGGACGGCGTCGAGGTGGTCGGCCCAGTAGCAGAGCCGGACCCGGAGGTCGAGGTCGCCGGCGCCCTCCAGTTCGCGGTAGACCCGTGGCTTGTGCGACCGCCGGCACATGTCGTGGACGCAGGTGACCCCGAGCGCGTGGGCCCGGTCCCGCGCGGCCACGACCAGCTCCCGCGTCCGCTGGCGGTCCGGCGCGACCGCGTCGAACACCGGGTCGACCGCCGCCTCCACGACCATCCCCGTCGGTTCCCCGTCGGCGGTCCGGACGTCGGCGGCGGGCAGGTCGCCGGCCAGGCGCTCCAGCGCCGCCCCGTTCAGCGACGCGGTGTGCAGGTCCTCGCGGAACGCAGCGACGGGGCGCTCGTCGCTCACCGCGTCGAGGTCGCCCCGCGTGGGGTAGCGGGCCTCGGGCCAGTCGGACTCGTCGTAGCCGAAGCCCAGCACCCAGCCCCCGTCGGTCGCCGCGGCGCGGGCCGCGAGGCGCTCGACGACCGCGTCCAGCGAGGGGGCGCCCCGGAGGTCGGCCTCGACCTCGTACCGGCCGACCACCTCCATGTGGGTGTGGGCGTCCACGAACCCCGGGAGGACCACCCGGCCGTCTAGGTCGATGGTGGTGGTCTCGACGCCCGCGAGGAACGACACCTCGTAGGTCGAGCCCAGCCGGACGATCCGGCCGTCCCGGACGGCGACGGCCTCGTGGACCTCGTCGGGCTCCGTGAGTGCGTGGACCTCGCCGTCGGTGAGGACCAGGTCGGCGGGTGCGGTCATCGTGGGCCGGTGGGCCGGTGGCGGGAAAACGGTTCGGACGACGGCGTCGGCTTGGGATCGCCGCACCCGCCGACTGCGTCCCGGGGGTGGGCCGATGTCGTCACCGGACCGCTCCCGTCCGCCTCGCCGGTTACGGGTCGCTCCCCACCGCAACCGCAGACCGCACCTCGTGTTCGATCCAGGGATACCGCCGGAAAGCCCCGGGCGGTGGTGGCGGTCCAGCAGCAGGGTGCGGTAAGCGCCCGGGGCGTTCCGGGCGTCGGCTGGGGTCAAGCACGAGTGTACGGTCCAGCGACTCGAGGCGTTCCGGGCGGGTGAGCCAGAGGTAGCAAACCCGGCGGGCAACGAGTGCGTCACCCACCGAGCGTGCGGTAGAAGCCCGCCACTCCCGCCAGCCCCAGCACCGCCACCACGACCAGGCTCCCGACCACGTCGCCGACCGCCACACCGCTGCCGAAGGCCGCGTCGGTGGCCATCGCCACCGGGTAGTGGCCGGGGAGGAACCGGGCGGCGGCCGGCGCGTCGGTCGCCAGCGGGTTCTGGAAGACGAACAGGTCCAGCATCGCGCCGAACAGCACGACGTAGACGCCACCCAGCCGACCGACGACGAGGCCGGCGAGCAGGCCGACCAGGCCGTAGGACAGCGCCGCGAGGAAGCCGGCGGCGGCGAACCCCGCGAGGGAGGCCGGCACGAACGCTACCCGCGCGACGCCGACCGCGACGACCGTCGCCAGCCCGGCCACGGCCACCAGCAGCCCCGCCCGGGCGGCGACGACCTCCCAGGGGCGGTAGCCGGCGACGACCAGCCGGCGGTCGGTGTCGGCGGCGCTGCGCATCAGGAACAGCCCGGCGACGCCGGCGACGAGGGCGGCGGCCATCGGCGCCGTGAACGCCGGCGTGGCCTCGGCCAGTCCCACGGTGACCGGGCCGTCGCCGGTGTGGACCACCGCCTCGGCGTCGGGTGCCACGACCGCGAACAGGCCGACGGTGTAGGCGGGCAGGAAGACCAGCAGCGCCAGCAGCACCGGCGTCCGGCGGTACTCCCGGGCGCCGGCCAGGACCGCGGCGCCGACGCGGCTCACGCCCCGCCACCCCCGGAGCCCGTTGTGCGCTCGTAGGCGACGACCGCCGCGAGGAGGACCACGGCGAGCCACGCCGCGGCGGGCACGAGGTGGGCGGTCGCCAGCCGGCCCTCGGTGACGGCGGCCTCGAAGACGGCGTGTGGGTGGTACAGGGGGAACAGCTCCCCGACCACGAGGTCGGTGGCGACGATGCCGCTGGCGAAGGCGTTGTCCATGTCGGCGAGGAAGACCAGCACCAGCGACCCCTCGAGCTCCCGGGGGAGCACGGCCCCGACCACGACGCCGACGAGGCCGTACAGCAGGCCGGCGAACACCAGCGTGCCGAGGGCGACGACGGGCGCCCCGACGGCGACGGTCCGGGCGAGCGCGGCGAACGCCACCGTGGCCGCGACGCCGGCGATCGCCAGCACGGCCACGAGCCGGCCGGCCAGCAGCGCCCGGGGGGAGAACCCCGCCAGGGTCAGCCGCTCGTCGCCGGCGCGGGCGCTGACGGCCTGGAACAGGCCCACCAGGCCGGCGAGGAACGCGACGGCGAACAGCGCCCCGGTGAGCCGCCCCATCGTGGCGGGGTCGCCCCCGAGCGACGGCAGCGCCGGGAACGAGGCGAGCGCGGCCCCGTAGGTCTCGACGACGACCGGCGGGAGGACCACGAGCATCGCCACCGCCGCGGGGTTGCGGACGAACTCGGCCAGTCGGACGCGGGTCCCGGCGGCGAGCTGGCTCACCCCGTCACCTCCGTGCCGTCCTCCGACGGGGTCACCTCCTCGGTGTCGTCGTCGGCCTCGCCGGGGCCGGGTCGCTCCCCGCCCCCGTCGGAGTGGAGTTCGCCGTCGCGCAGCTCCAGGATGCGGTCGAACCGGTCGCGCTCCTCGACGAGGTGCGAGATGATCGCGATGGCGGTCCCGCCGTCGACGAGTTCGCGGGTCAGGTCCCAGAACGCCAGGAACGTCTCCCAGTCGAAGCCGGTGTAGGGCTCGTCCAGCAGCAGCACGTCGGGGGCGTGCAGCAGCGCCACGCCCAGGTTGACCTTCTGGCGGTTGCCGCCCGACAGTCTGTCGACGCGGCGGTCCAGGAACCGCTCGAAGTCCAGCCGGTCGGCCAGCCGGTCGCGCTCGGCGGCGACCGCGTCGTCGGCCAGCCCGTAGGCCTCGCCGAACAGGTCGAACGTCTCCCGGACGGTGAGCCGGTCGTACAGCAGCGCCTCCTGGGGACACCAGCCCACGGTCCCGGACCGCTCGACGCGGCCGGCGTCGGCGTCCAGCGCGCCCACCAGGATCTGCATCAGCGTCGACTTCCCGCTGCCGTTGGCGCCGACGATGCCGACTATCTCGCCGCCCTCGATGGCGAGGTCCGCGCCGGTGAGCACCTCGACCGACGGCGACCAAGGAGCCAGGGTGTCGTAGCGCTTGGCCACGTCGGTGGCCCGGAGCACGACGTCGTCCCGCGTCGACGCCTCGTCGGCAGCGTTATTCGACATATTCCGAACGTTCCGAATCCGACGAATTTATCGGTTTCGGTCCGGTACGACGGGACCATGAGCGATGACGCGTCCGCGCCGGACCCCGAGGCCGCCCGCGAGCGGGTCATCGAGGCCCTGGCCCGCTCGGCGGAGGTGTACGGCCTCTCGCGGAGCTACGGCCGGCTGTACGGCGTCCTGTACTTCGCCGAGGAGCCGCTGTCGCTGGACGACCTCGTCGCCGAGAGCGACTACGCGAAGTCGACCGTGAGCACGGCGATGTCGGGGCTCGAGCGGTTCCACCTGGTCCGGCGGCGGTCGCTGTCTGGGGAGGGCAAGCGCGCGTTCTTCGAGGCCGAGCGCGACCTCTGGCACGTGTTCCAGCAGCTGCTGGACGACGAGGTGCGCCGCGAGGTCGAGCTGATGACGCGGGCCCTCGAGGACGCCGAGACCGCCCTCGCCGACGCCGAGGGCGACCGGGCCGCCCGCGACCTCGAGCGGGTGCGCCAGCTGGACCGGTTCTACCGCCGGTCCGAGCAGTTCGTCGACGTGTTCGCCCGGGTGCCGATGGACCGGCTCCGGTACCTCGTCGACCGGCTGCGCCGCGAGGGGTAACCCTTAGGCGGTCCGGCCACGCACCGGCCGGCATGACCGACCCCTCGGAACTCGCCGACCGCGTGCGGGACGGCGACCTCCGGCTGCACGAGCTGGAAGCCCACGCCGACGCCGACGTCGCCGCGGCGGCGCGGCGCCGGCTGCTCGCCACCGAGACCGGCGCCGACCTCGATGCCGTCGGCGACTACGCCTTCCCCGCGAGCGACGCCGAGCCGAACGTCGAGAACATGCTCGGCGCGGCCCAGGTGCCGATGGGCGTCGTCGGCCCGCTGCCGGTCGACGGCGGCGCCGCGACGGGCGCACAGTACCTCCCGCTGGCCACCACCGAGGGCGCGCTGGTCGCCTCGGTCAACCGCGGCGCTTCGGCCATCCGCGCCGCCGGAGGCGCCACCGCCCGCGTCCTCGACAACGCGATGACCCGGGCGCCGGTGTTCCGGGTCGACGGCGTCGACGAGGCCGCCGCGGTCGCCTCGTGGGTCCGGAGCCACGTCGACGACCTGGCGGCGGCCGCCGAGGCCACAACCAGTCACGGCGAGCTCGTCGAGGTCACGCCGTACGTCGTCGGCGACTCCGTCTTCCTCCGGTTCGGCTACGACACCAAGGACGCCATGGGGATGAACATGGCCACCATCGCCACGGAGGCGGCCTGCGAGGTGGTGACCGACGAGACCGTCGCCGACCTCGTGGCGCTGTCGGGCAACCTCTGCACGGACAAGAAGCCCGCCGCCATCAACGCCGTCGAGGGCCGGGGCCGCACCGTCGCGGCGGACGTGACCCTCGCCCGCGAAACCGTCGAGGACCGCCTGAAGACCACCCCCGAGGCGGTCTCCGAGGCCAACACCCGCAAGAACCTCATCGGCTCGGCCAAGGCGGGCAGCCTCGGGTTCAACGCCCAGGCCGCCAACGTCGTCGCCGCCGCGTTCCTCGCCACCGGCCAGGACGCCGCCCAGGTCGTCGAGGGGGCCAACGCGATCACGACCGTCGACGTCCGGGACGGGGCGCTGTACGCCAGCGTGACGCTGGCGTCGCTGGAGGTCGGCACCGTCGGCGGCGGCACCGGGTTGCCCACCCAGTCGGCGGCGCTGGAGCTGCTCGGCGTCGCCGGCGGGGGCGACCCGCCCGGGAGCAACGCCGACGCGCTCGCGGAGGTCATCGCCGCCGGCGCGCTGGCCGGGGAGCTCTCGCTGCTCGGCGCGCTGGCCTCCTCGAACCTCGCCAGCGCCCACGAGGAGCTCGGCCGGTGACTCAGACCAGCCGGTACCGGCCCCCGGACTCGCTCACGGCGCCCCGCTCGCGGAGCCGCGCCAGCACCCGCTCGACGGCGGCCCGGTCGACGTCGCGCTCGGCGGCGCGGGCGACGACGTCCTCGAGCGTCGGCTCCTCGAGCGCCGCGAGCGCCTCCCGGACGACTGCCTTCGGAGATGTCGAGCCACCGGATCCCGTGGCCACCTCGCCGGCGTCGGCCACCTCGTCGGGGTCCAGCCCGGCGGCCGCGAGGTAGGCGTCCTCGTCGACGCCGGCCTCGGCGACCGCCTCGCCCTGCGCACCGAAGTCCGCCAGGTCGGCGTCGGCGCCGCTGCGCTCGGCCAGCAGCCGCGAGCGGGCCTCGCGGGCGGCGTCGGCGGTGTCGGCCTCCGCGAGCGACCGGAGCCCGTCGACCCGGTGGCGCTTCTCGCACCGTGGGCAGGCGGTCGTGTCGGGTCGGCCCTCGACGACCCACAGCGCCGAGCACCGGTCGCAGCCGACCACGGCGTACATGGGTGGGGCTGGGGCGCCATCCCGGAAGAAGCCTCGGGCGGGCCGTGGACGCCTGCTCAGGCCATCGACTCGACGGCGTCGACGACCTCGGCGGCGAACTCGGAGGTGGCCAGCCGCTCGCCGCCCTCGATCTGGCGCTCGATGTCGTAGGTGACGCGCTTCGACCGGATGGTCTCCTCGACGGCGTCCCGGACCAGGTCGGCGGCGTCCCTCCAGCCCAGGTGCTCGAGCATGATGCGCCCAGAGAGGATCATCGCCGTGGGGTTGACCTTGTCCTGGCCGGCGTACTTCGGCGCCGAGCCGTGGACGGGCTCGGCCAGGAACCGGCCGTCGCCGATGTTGGCGCCGGGCGCGATGCCCAGCCCGCCGATCTGGGCGCCGCAGGCGTCGCTGAGGTAGTCGCCGTTGAGGTTCGGCATCGCCAGCACGTCGTACTGGTCGGTCCGGGTGAGGATCTGCTGGAGCATGTTGTCGGCGATGCGGTCGTTGACGACGACGGCCTCCTCGGGCATCTCGCCGTCGCGCTCCTCCCAGAGGGTGTCCTCGGTGATGACCGCCTCGCCGTACTCCTCCTCGGCGACCTCGTAGCCCCAGTCCCGGAACGCCCCCTCGGTGAACTTCATGATGTTGCCCTTGTGGACCAGCGTGACCGAGTCGCGGTCGCGCTCCAGCGCGTAGTCGATGGCCCGCCGGACCAGCCGCTTGGTGCCGAACTCGGTGATGGGCTTGACGCCGATGCCGACGGGACCATCGTGGATGGTGTCGGGAAAGTTCATCTCCTCCTCGACGAACTCCCGGACCCGCTCGACGCCCTCGCTGCCGGCCTCCCACTCGATGCCGGCGTAGACGTCCTCGGTGTTCTCCCGGAAGGTCACCATGTCCATCTGGTCGGGCCGGCTGACCGGCGAGGGGACGCCCTCGAGGTGGTAGGTGGGCCGCATGTTGGTGTACAGGTCCAGCTTCTTCCGGAGGGCGACGTTGAGCGACCGGAAGCCGGCGCCGACGGGGGTCGTCAGCGGCCCCTTCATGCTGACCCGGTACTCCCGGAGGGCCGCGACGGTCTCGTCTGGCAGGTTCTCGTCGTAGATCTCCCGGGCGGTCTCGCCGGCGTAGACCCGCATCCAGTTGATCTCCCGGCCCGTCGCCCGGGCAGCCGCCTGGAGGACGTCCCTGGCGGCTGGCGCCACGTCCTCGCCGATGCCGTCGCCGTGGATGACGGGGACGATGGGGTCGTCGGGTACCTGGAGTTCGTCCTCCCCCCGCACCGTGATGGCCGTACCGTCGGCGGGGACCTCGACCTCGTCGTAGTCCATGATGGCCGGAGCCTGGTCCGTCGCCCCCAAATGCCTACCGCTATCCGCCCGAATCCGTGCGCAACGACCGTGAAGGATGGGTTCCGGCGTGGGGGCGGAACTGGCGGGACGCTTCGACGACGTGGTTGGCGTTCGGTTCTGGAGCCCCCTCACCCGCCCGGAACGCCCCGAGACGCTGGACTCGGGCGGAGGTTTCCGGCGGTGTCAGAAGCTCCAGTACACTACCTCCACGATTTCGGGGCGCTGCGGGACGGTTAAGGAGCGCCCGCCCCCACAGCCGCCATGCGCGTCATCGTCCACGGCGGCGCCGGCGGGGCCCCGGAGGCACCCGACGAGCGCCAGGCGGCGCTGGACGACGCCGCGGCCGCCGGCGCCGCCGGCGAGGGCGTCACCGACGCCGCCGTCGCCGCGGTCCGCCGGCTCGAGGACGACCCCCGGTTCAACGCCGGCGTCGGGGCGGCCCGCCAGAGCGACGGCCTGGCACGCACCGACGCCGGGCTGATGACCGACGACCGGGAGGTCGGCGCCGTGGCGGGCATGCCGGGGGTCGCCCACGCCGCCGACGTCGCCCGGGTCGTCAAGGAGCAGACGCCCCACGTGCTGGTGGCGGGGGTCCACGCCGTGGACCTGGCCGCCGCGCGTGGCGTCGACGTCGGGGTCGACCTGGACACCGAGCGGACGCGGGCGACCTGGACGGACCGCGAGACCCCGCCTGCGGACGACATCGGGGCCCAGTTGGCCTGGGTCCGCGAGAATTTCGGCACCGGCGACCCGCCGGTGCGGGCCGTCGAGCCGGGCGACGGCTCGGACCACGACACGGTGGGGGCCGTCGCCCGGGACGGCGACCGCCTCGCGGCGTGTACCTCGACCGGCGGCCGGTGGTTCGCGCTGGCCGGCCGGGTCGGCGACGTGCCCCAGGTCGGGAGCGGCTTCTACTGCGCGCGGCTGGGCGGGGCCTCGGCCACCGGCGCCGGCGAGGACATCGCGCGGGTGACGATGGCCCGTCGCGCGGTCGACCACCTCGAGCGGGGCCGGACCGCCGACGAGGCCGCCGAGCTGGCCGTCGAGGAGCTTGCCGACATCACCGGGTCGACGGCGGGGATCATCGTGCAGGCTAACGACGGGGACTGCGGCAGCGCGACGAACGCCTCGACGATGCAGACGAGCGTGGCGGCGGACTGACCGCACCGCTACCGGCAGACACTTCATCGCCGCCGGGCAACCCGGGGCCATGAGCGATGAGGAGCCGGTCGACCTCACCGCCGGGCAGTACGAGAAGCACCGCGAGGCGGGCGAGATTCTCGGCCAGGTCCGCGAGGAGGCCGCCGACCGGGTCGAGGTGGGCACGGGCTACCTGGAGATCTCCGAGTGGATCGAGGACCGCATCCGCGAACTGGGCGCGCAGCCGGCGTTCCCGGTCAACGTCAGCGTCGACGAGGAGGCCGCCCACGGCGCCGCCGGGCCCGGGGACGACCGGACCATCGGCGAGGAGATGGTGAAGCTCGACGTCGGCGTCCACGTCGACGGCTGGCTGGCCGACTCGGCGGTGACGGTCGACCTCTCGGGGACGCCCGGCATGGTCGAGGCCAGCCAGGAGGCGCTGGCGGCGGCGCTGGAGACCGTCGAGCCGGGCGTCGAGACCGGCGAGATCGGCGGCGTCATCGAGGACGTCATCGACGGCTACGGCTACAACCCCGTGGTCAACCTCACTGGCCACGGCCTCGGGCGCTACGAGCAGCACGTCCCGCCGAACGTGCCCAACCGCGCGGTCTCTCAGAGCGCCGCGCTCTCGGTCGGCGACGTGGTGGCCATCGAGCCGTTCGCCACCG
>CAYWNQ010000020.1:0-17963 GCA_964459695.1 uncultured Halobacteriales archaeon
CCCGCGACACCATCGACCACAGCCGGTCGACGTCGTCGTCGCGCTGGACGACGTCGGCGGCGAGGTCGTCGTCGTCCTCGACCAGCGCCGTCACGGCGTCGTCGAGCATCGACGCCGCGACCAGCCGCATCCGCGTGACGGCGCTGTGGACCGACAGCTCCGAGGAGTCCAGCAGGTCCTGGAGCCGGACCTCCTCGGCGGTCTCGCCGATGACCTCCAGCCCGACGAGCCCCTGGGCGGCCTCCCGGATGGTGCGGCGCTGGTCGGCGCTGACCCGGCCGGTCTCCAGGGCGATGACGTCGAAGCCGCTGACGTACATCGTCACGACCGCGCGCGTGAGCTCGTCGCCCTCCAGGCCGGTGATGTCCAGGGCGCCCTCGACCTTGCGCTCGTCCCGGCGCGGCCGGAGCAGCAGCGACTCCTCCTCGGGGTAGAACTCCACGACGCTGCCGCCGGACACGCCGTTGTCGGTCGCCCAGTCCTTCGGGAGCGAGACGGTGTAGGTCGACCCGCCCGTGACCTGGACCTTCCGGGTCTCCATGGGCGCCCCGTCGGGGGCCTGGTACAATAATCGTGCGGTTCAGTATATTGTCTGACGGAGAAATACGTATTCGTCGGGTCGAGGCCGTCTGTTGCGCCGAATCCCGGGGGAAGAACGGGACTCCACCTCGAGTCCCCTCGCGTCGAACCAGCTCGAGTGGCCCGAAGCCGGCGTAATCCGCGGAATCTCCGGGTCGGTCGCCATGGGAACGTATGTCTATATAGTTCTAATAGCAGGGTATTTACTCCGATCAGCGATAGCCGCCGGTGATGCCCGAAAGGCCAGTAGTCGGTCGGCGAGCGGTTCTCGCCGGCGTCGGCGGCGCCGTCGCGTCGGCCGCCGGGTGCATCAGCATGCGTCGCCGCCCGCCGGGGGGACAGAACGCCGGGGGTGGCGGTGGCGGTGGCGGGGGTCAGCTCGAGACGCTCCGGTCGGGGGGGTCGTCGACGGTCTACCCGATCGTCAACCGCGCGAGCTCGTTCTGGAACTCGAACAGGCCGGCGAGCGACCAGGAGTACTGGGGACCCGGCCAGTACGACATCGTGACGGACGAGCGGCTGGCCGACTACTGGGGCGACCTCTACGGCTTCGAGTCCGGCGACGACGCCAGGCCACCGTTCGAGGTCAGCGTGGGCCTGAGCCACTCGGGCACCGGCCTCGAGAAGCTCGGGAGTGACCAGATCGACGTGGGGAACTCCTCGGCGCCGGTCGCGGCCGAGTTCCCCGAGATGGAGGCCGCCACCCTCGAGAAGTACACGGACCACGTGGTGGGTGTCGACGCCCAGCCGATCGTCGTGAGCTCGGAGATCTACGACGCGGGCGTCACGGAGCTGACCGCCGACCAGGTGCGGGCCATCTACCGGGCCGAGATCACCGACTGGGGCCAGATCGACGCCTACGAGGGGCCGGACCGGGCCATCCAGGCCGTCGGTCGGTCGGTCGGGTCCGGCACCGACACCGCCTTCCGTACGAACATGCTGGGGGCGCCGGACGCGGAGATGCCGGGCGTGGACGCCCGGAAGGGCCAGAACCAGCGGGTCAAGAGCCTCGTCGAGCGGTCCGACAACGCGATCGCCTACATGGCCCTCTCGTTCGTCGACCAGGAGACGACGCCCGCGATCGCGCTCTCCTTCGACGGGACCACGTACGTGCCGGGCGAGAACCTCTCCGACCCGGACTACCCGATGGCGCGGGATCTGCACTGCTACACCTGGGAGGGCACCTCCGAGATGGAGGCCGCCTTCCTGCGGATGGTCATCAGCGACTTCGGCCAGCAGAACTTCGTCGCCTTCCAGGGGTACTCCAAGCTCACGGACGAACGGCAGGCTGAAGAGATGGGCCGCCTCCCCGACACACGATGAGCGTCTCGACAGTTCGGAACGCCGACCGTGGCCTCCGGCTGGTCGGCGGTCTGGGTGGCGCGGCCATCGCGGCGGCACTTGTCGCGTTCGTCCTGGCCCCCGCGTACGCCGGCTACCCCCTCGTGGTGTTCCTCGCGGTGGTCGCCTACGGGTGGCACGCCGAGCGCGAGTCGACCGCGCAGTTCCTGGCGTTCCTGACGACGGCGTCGACGGTCGTCGTCCTCGGGCTCATCACGGTCTACCTGCTGATCAGCGCGGTGCCGGCGTTCAGGCAACTCGGCCTCGACCTGTTCGAGGGGACGGAGTATTCGGGCGGTGACTTCTCGCTCGTGCCGATGATGTGGGGCACGTTCGTGACGACGGTGCTCGCGATCCTGATCGCGGGGCCGCTGGGGATCGCGGGGGCCCTGTTCATCGGCGAGCTGGCACCGGGGTGGGCCCGGGAGCTGCTCAAGCCGGCGGTCGAGATCCTCGCGGGCATCCCGTCGATCGTCTACGGCTTCCTCGGCTTCCAGATTCTCAGCCGGTACCTCTACACCGAGTTCGAGATGTCCATCTACGGGAGCCTGCTGGCGACGGGGACCGTCGTCGGGGTGATGGCGCTGCCGACGGTCATCTCGGTCGCCGAGGACGCCATCACGAGCGTCCCCGCCGAGCTAAAGGACGGCGCGCTGGCCCTCGGTGCCAGCGACTGGCAGACGACCACCAGCGTCACGGTGCCGACCGCGTTCTCGGGCGTGTCGGCGGCGGTGATCCTCGGCGTCGGTCGGGCGGTCGGCGAGACCATGGCCGCGACCGTCATCCTGGCGAACACCCCGACGAAGCTGCCCGAGCCGCTGTACGACGTCTTCGGGAACACCATCACGCTGACGAGCCTCATCGCCAGCCAGTACGGGAACGCCAGCGGCCTCCAGTGGTCGGTCCTGTTCGCGGCCGGCGTGGTCCTGTTCGTGACGGTGATGGTGCTGAGCGTCGGGTCACAGCTCGTCGAGGCGCGGATGGAGCGCAAGCTGGGAGGCAAGCCGTGAGCACCCGGACCGACTCGCTGGTCGCGGCGGAGGCCACCACCCTCGAGCTGGTCGCCGGCGGCCTGACCGCGCTCGCCCTGGTGCTCGTCCTCGCCGGACTCTCCGGCCTGTTCGGACTGGTCCCCGTGGACGTCGCCGTCGCGGGGCTCCCGCTGTGGCGGTTCGTCGGTGGCGGCCTCGTCGTCGCCGGGGGCGGGCTGCTCTGCGTCGGCGCCGGGTCGCGCCTCGGCGTCCTCGAGAGCCGACCGCGGGAGTACGGCACCCTTCCGGCCGGCGTCGCCATCGGTCTCGCCGGTGGCGTCGCCGCCGGCCTCGTCGGTGCCTACACCCTCGGCCTGTCGACTACCTGGCCGGCGGCGGCGCTGCTCGGCGGCGTCGCGGCCACCCTCGGGACCGTCGTTCCCCGCGAGGACCTCGGGGCGACCGTCCCCCCGGGCGTGATCGTCGCCGCGAGCGGACTGGTCGTGGTCACGGGCGCCATCTCCCCGGGGTGGTCCTGGCCGATGGGCGACCTCTCGGCGACGATGAACGCCGGTGTGGCGATCTCGTTGCTCGCGGTGGTCGGGGGCCTGCTGGCCGCCTGGACCGGGGCACGGGCCTACGGCGGCTTCGGGACCGAGGGCCGGCAGCTCGGTGCCTACCTCCTCATCGGCGCCAACGCGGCGTGGATGGTCGCGCTGCTGGTGGCGGTGGTCGCGTTCGTGTTCCTCAAGGGGATCGAACCCGCCACGGAGGGCATCCGCTTTGGCCTGTACGTCGAGCCGTGGGTCTGGTTCCACGTCCCCCTCCTCGACCGGTTCCTCGTCGTGGAGGCACCGCTGGTCTGGTTCCACTGGCCGTTCGTGATGCGCGGGGTCGCCCTCACCAACACGATCAACGGGGTCTTCCCGGCGATCGTCGGGACCGTCTGGCTGGTCGTCGGCGCGGTCCTGTTCGCCGTGCCGCTCGGCGTCGGGGCGGCGGTGTTCCTCACCGAGTACGCGGAGCAGGGCCGGTTCACCCGGCTCGTCGAGGTGTCCACGAACGGCCTGTGGTCGACGCCCAGCATCGTGTACGGCCTGTTCGGCCTGGCGTTCCTGGTCCCCCGGCTCGGGAACACGAGCTCCATCCTGGCCGGCCAGCTCGTGCTCGGGTTCATGCTCCTCCCGCTGGTCGTCATCACCTCCCGGGAGGCGCTCAAGAGCGTCCCCGACGAGTACCGCGACGCGTCGGCGGCACTGGGGGTCGGCAGGTGGGAGACCATCAAGAGCGTGGTCGTGCCGGCGGCGATGCCGGGCGTCATCACGGGCGTCATCCTCGGTGTGGGCCGCATCGCCGGCGAGACGGCACCCATCCTGCTGGTGATGGTGTCGGACCCGTTCCCGCGGGACGCCGCCAGGGTGATCCGCGGCCCGTTCCGGTTCACCGGTTCGTTCCCCTTCGTCCAGCCGCCGACGGTGGACCTGCTGCAGCCCTCGAGCGCGCTGCCGTACCAGCTGTACGCGACCATCACCGCCGGGCTCGAGGAGAACATCGAGTTCGCGTGGGGGACCGCGCTGGTGCTGCTCGCCGTGGTGCTGAGCTTCTACGCGGTGGGCATCGCCTCGCGGATCTACTTCCGGAGGAAACTCAATCGATGAGCGAAACCACGATCGACCGCGCCGACCGGAGCATCGACGACGACCGAACCGAGACGGTGACGCCGGAGGAGGCCGACGAGGAGGTCCGCCAGGAGTGGCGCGACTACCAGTTCGCCGGTCGCCCCAAGCTCTCGATCGGGGGACTCGACGTCCACTACGGCACCGAGCAGGCACTCCGGGACGTGACGATGGACATCCCCGAGCAGAGCGTGACGGCGCTCATCGGCCCCTCGGGCTGCGGGAAGTCCACGTTCCTCAGGTGTCTCAACCGGATGAACGACCGGATACGGGCCGCCCGCGTGGACGGGTCGGTCGAGCTCGACGGGATGGAGCTCTACCAGGACGGGACCGACCTGGTGGAGCTCCGCAAGCGGGTCGGGATGGTGTTCCAGTCGCCCAACCCGTTCCCCAAGTCCATCAGGGACAACGTCTCATACGGGCCCCGCAAGCACGGGGACCTCGAGACGGGCCTGCTGGCCCGGCTGCTGGGTCGGGACGACCGCGAGGCCGAGGCGGAGCTCGTCGAGCGGACGCTGCGGCGCGCGGCACTGTGGGACGAGGTCGAGGACCGGCTCGACGACAACGCGCTGGGCCTGTCGGGCGGCCAGCAGCAGCGCCTCTGCATCGCCCGGGCGCTGGCGACCGACCCGGAGGTCCTCCTGATGGACGAGCCCGCCTCGGCGCTGGACCCCATCGCCACCGCGAAGATCGAGGACCTCATCCAGGACCTCGCCGAGGACTACACGCTGGTCGTCGTCACCCACAACATGCAGCAGGCCGCGCGCATCTCCGACCAGACCGCCGTGTTCCTGACTGGCGGTGAACTCGTGGAATACGGCGACACCGAGCAGATCTTCGAGAACCCCGAGAGCCAGCGGGTCGAGGACTACATCACGGGGAAGTTCGGCTGACGTGCGTCCGACGCACCCACAAGCTACAACCGCCACCACCATCGACACCCAGCAATGACACGACAGAGCTACCAGGACGAGCTCGACGAGCTCCGCGAGGACGTGCTCTACATGAGCGAGGTCGTCCTCGAGCGCCTCCGGATGGGTCTGGACGCGCTGGACCGCAAGGACGAGGACCTGGCGTGGGAGGTCATCGACGGCGACGACGAGGTCAATCAGCTCTACCTCGACCTCGAGCAGGACTGCATCGACCTGCTCGCCCTCCAGCAGCCCGTCGCCAGCGACCTCCGGTTCGTCGCCGCCTCGTTCAAGATCATCACCGACCTCGAGCGCGTCGCCGACCTCGCCACCAACCTCGGGGACTACACGCTCGACGCCGACCGGGAGCTCTACCCCGACGTCGACGTCCAGGCGCTGGGCACCGACGTCGCCGACATGGTCGAGCGCTCGATGGACGCCTACGCCGGCGAAGACGTCGAGGCCTGCGTCGCCATCGCCGAGTACGACGACGAGGTCGACGCCCGGTGCGAGGCGGCGACCGACACGGTCGTCCGGGACCTCATCGAGCGCGAGGTCGGCGGCGCCACCGCCGACGACGAGATCGAGGGGCTGATGCAGGACGTCTCCCGGCTGCTGCTGACGGTCCGGGACCTCGAGCGCGTCGGCGACCACGCCGTCAACATCGCCGCCCGGACGCTGTACATGGTCGAGAACGACGACGCGCTCATCTACTGAGCGCCGGCGTCCGACCGGGGCCCCGCTGGCCGCGAATCGACGGCCAGCGGCAGGGCGACCACGCCCGCCAGCACGACGCCGTTGAGCAGGAACGCGACCCAGGGCGCGACGTCGAACAGCTGGACCGCCACGAAGACGCCGCCGAACGTGGGCAGGCCGACCGCCGCAGCGACCGCCCCGCCGCGACGGCTCGAGTCGCCGGCCAGCACCGCGTCGCCGACGGCGCTCCAGGCCAGCCGGGCGCCGAGTGCCGCCCCCAGCGCCGACAGCGGGTCGACCGCGTACCCCCCGGCGGCGACGGCGAACACGCCCGCTCCCACCGCGAGCCAGAGGACGGCCCCCGGCCGGTCGAGCAGCGCCGTCCGGACCGCCACCGCCAGGACGGCGACGCCGACGGCGGCGCCCGCAACGACGTCGACGAGGTAGTGGACGCCGATGGCCACCCGCGAGAGCGCCACCGCCGCCGCGAGGCCGACCGCGAGCGCCAGCCCCCGTCGGCGCCCGCCGGTCCGCGTGGCGGCCAGCGCCAGCGCCCCGTAGACCACCGTGGCGGCGAGCGCGTGGCCCGACGGGAACCCGTAGCCGTCGTCGGTGGCGGCGCCCTCGTAGGCCGGCGCGAGCGCCGACGGGAGCCCGCCGGCGTCGACCGTGCCGGCACCGGGCGGCCGGGGGAGGGCGAACAGGCCCTTCAGCCCGACGACCAGCCCCGTCGCCACCAGCGCCAGCCCCACGACGGCGGCCAGGCGCCGCCGGTCGAGGGCCCACGGGGCGGCGTCGCCGGCCCAGTACAGCCCGGCCAGCACGACGAACAGGAACCAGGTGTCGCCGAGCTGCGTGACCAGCGCGGCGAGCGCCACGGCGGCGGTCGGCAGGTCGCCCGCCGCCCCGGCGAGGCCCAGCCCGCGGGCCATCTCACCGGACCTTCTCGCGCACCGACCCGGCCAGGGAAGCCAGGCCGCCGCCGGCCGACACCGTCGCCCCGACGACCACCATCAGCGTGTACAGCCCGAGCGTCGATAGCCAGATGACCACCATCGCGAAGATCGCCCAGCCGCCGCCGAGTTCGACGAACGCGCCGATGGTCATCGCCGTGCCGTACAGCAGCACCAGGTACGGCCCCCAGCCGCGGGCCTTCCCGCGACGCACCCGCTCGCGGACGTACTGGCGCAGGTCGCGCTCGATGGCGTCGCGGTGGACGGTGCGGTTCTCGAGGCGGTCCTCGAGGGCGGCGACCTCCTCCCGGAGGTCCCGCAGCTCCGCCCGGAGCTCGTCGTCGGCCGGTTCTCCCTCGTCGTAGTGGTCGGAACGTGACATGGGTGGCGTCGGGTCGGTTCTGGCGATGTCCAGATCGTGATCCAGGTCGAGGCGGCCGGCCAGCACCGCGTTGAGGACGGCGCCGACCAGCAGCACGAGCCCGCCGAAGTAGAACAGCGTCACCAGCAGCAGGACGCCGCCGAGCAGGCCGTAGGCCCGGTAGCTCCCCGCCGGGCCGCCGGCGTAGGCGAGGAACGCCGCCTGGAGGACGGTCCAGCCGACGGCGGTGAACACCGCCCCCGGCAGCGCCTCGCGGACGGTGACGCCGCGGTCGGGGAGCACGTAGTACAGCGGCAGCAGCGAGACGGTCAGCGCCGCGGCGAGGCCGAGCGAGCTGAGCACGCCGAGCGGCAGGCCGACGGCGCCGGCCAGTCCGGTCGCCCCCACCGCCGTCCCGACGGCCACGACGGCGCCCACGCCGAGCGCGACGCCGCCCAGCGCGACCGCCCCGTCGACCAGCTGGTCCGCGAGCCCGCCGGGGCGCTCGGCCCGGTAGACGGCGGCGAAGGCCACGTCCAGCCCGCGGAACAGCCGCAGCCCCGACCACACCAGCACCACCAGGCCGGCAACGGTCGCCTCGACGCGCCCGCCGGACCCGGACAGCGCGGTCGTGACCACCTCGCCGGCCTGCTCGCCCAGCAGCGCCGCAACCCGGACCCCCATCTCCTCGGCGAAGGCCGTGCCGCCCAGCGCGGTGGCGACCACCACCGCGAGGATCAGCAGCGGCACCAGCGAGACGAAGCCGTAGTACGCCAGGCTCGCGGCGATGAACGTCACCTGCTCGGAGCGGGCGCCGTTGACCACCGCGCGAGCGACGGTCCGGGCCCGGGCGGTCCGTTGCACGCCTCGGCGTTGGCGTGAGGGCTACAAATAGCCGGCGGCAGACGGCGAGTGGCTCGGACGTGGTTCTCTCGGCGTCGGCGGGCGTCTCGACCACGACGGGCGCCCGACCGCGTGCCGCCAACTCGACCGCATCGTTGCGCCGGACCGTACCCACCGCCCGGAAAGCCCCGAGACCGTGTCGGCCTACCCCCCGTCGAACAGCGCCGCCATCTCGGACACGTCGGCGGTCGTCTTCACCGTCGTCCCGCCGTAGTGGGTCCGGGAGGCCTCGTGGCCAGCGTCCCGCAACGTGGCCAGGAACTCGTCCATCGCGACCGCCGGCTGGCCCCAGGTCTCGGCCAGCCGGTGCTGGTCGTAGTGGGTGGGCTCGTGGAGCTCGCCGGCGACCCGCCCGCAGAGCGACCGGGCGCGGTCGGCGGTCCCCATGTCGTCGGTCACGCTCGCCCGAACGGCCCTGACGAACGCGGCGTCGTGGGCCGGCCCGAGCCAGAGGGGGCCCGCGGTCCGCACCGCACCGTCACACGACGGGCACGCGTCCAGGGGGTCGGCCAGCAGGCCCCGCGTCGCCTCGCGGTAGCAGCAGTCCGGACACCAGTCGACGTGGCCCAGCGACTCGAGGGCCTCGTCGGCGACCCGGGCACCGCCCTCGAGCGCGAGGTAGGTCCGGACGTAGTGGTTGGTGGCGTGGGTGAACAGCGGCCGCGCCGCCACGTCGTGGCGGGCGCCCGTCCGGACCAGCGCCGACAGCAGCACCCGGACGCCCATCTCGGCGTGGAACTCGGTGTTGCGGGGGACGGCCATGTAGGTGCGCACGCCGCTCTCGAAGTGCGCGCCACACAGCGGCGCGGTGTCGGTGGCGGTGACGGCGAGCAGCGACGTCGCCGAGGAGAACGCCGCGTCGGCGAACGGCATCGGCGTCCCGAACGGGTCCAGGTCCACCACGTCGTGGTGGGTCTCGTGCATGTAGGCCGCCGCCTTCCGGCGGACCACCTCGCCGTCGCAGTCGTTGCGCGCCAGGTTCTCGCGGGCCAGCGCGACGGCGTCGGGGTCGACGTCACAGAGCGTGACGTCCAGCCCCTCGGCGGCGGCCCGGACGCCGCGGACGCCCGAGGCCGCCATCGCGTCCAGGTAGGTCTCCGGCGGGGGGTCGGCCCGCTCGCGGAACGCCCGCAGGACGGCGACGGTGAGGTCGCGGTTCAGCTCCTGGACGGGGTTGAAGAAGACGTCGCCGTCCTCCGGGACCACGACGGTCACGCCGCCCTCCGTCACCTCCATGGCGGTGGCTCGGGGCCGGGGGCCGAAAGGGCTGCGCATCCTGGCGGACTCCGTTCGGTAGCGTCCTCGTCCTCGAATGCGACTACTTGCACCGCCGGGAGCCCCGAGTCGAGCGGGCGGCGGCGTCCGGCGATGTGGTCGGCTCGAGCACGAGCAGCGGTCCGCGGGAACAGTCCCGACGAGTCGTCGCCACCGAAGCGTTTTGGCGGTGCCCGTCCAATCCGCCGGCGTGAGCGCCGAGGACTGGCGGGCGGCGCTGGACGAGGCCGGCGAACTCACCGGCGACATCGTCGACCGCATCGTCGAGGTCCACGGCGACCGCGGCCGGCGCGCCATCGAGGCGGTCGCCGAGCGCCGCGTGAAGGAGTACCGGGACTTCACCGTCGTCGTCGGCCACTCCGAGGAGTACGTCATCGAGGACGGCGGCTGCACCTGCAGCGACGCCCGGTACAACCTCGACGACGACGACCCGACCGACCGGTGCTGGCACGCCATCGCGGTCGACGTGGCCCGCCGGGTCGGCGCCCTCGACCACCACGACATGTGGTACTCGGAGGTCCGGGAGTTCCTCTGAGCGGTCCGCGACGCCCGCGGGGCACGGGCGGCTACGCGTCGCAGAGTTCCACGAAGTTCTCCAGGATAGCCAGGCCGGTCTCGCCGGACTTCTCGGGGTGGAACTGGGTCCCGAAGACGGTGCCGGCCTCGTTGGCGACGACCGCGGGGAACCGCGTCCCGTGGTCGCTGGTGGCCACCACCGCCGCGTCGTCGTCGGGGCGGGCGTAGTAGGAGTGGACGAAGTAGGCGTACTCGCCGTCGACGCCGTCGACCAGCGGATGCGCCCGCTCGACGGCGAGCCGGTTCCAGCCCATGTGCGGGACGGTCACGTCGCCGCGGAACCGGACGTTGCGGCCCGGCACGAGGCCCAGGCCCTCGGCGTCGCCCTGGCCAGCGCGCTCGGCCTCCTCGCTCTCGGAGAGCAGCATCTGCATGCCGAGGCAGATGCCGAACAGTGGGCGGCCGGCCTCGGCGTGGTCGATCAGTGCGTCGGCAAGCGGCGCGGCGTTGTCCATCCCCTCGGCGAAGGCACCGACGCCGGGCAGCACGAGGCCGTCGGCGGCGGCGAACGCCCCGGGGTCGGCAGAGATGGTGACCGCGGCGCCCGCCCGCTCGAGGCCGCGGGTGGCGCTCCGGAGGTTCCCGAGGCCGTAGTCGACGAGGACGACCGTCGGCTGGGAGGTCACACCGGCGGTTGGGCCAGCGTCGGCAAAGCGCTTTCCGTTGCGATCGGAGGTCCTCGCCGGTCGTCGCGCGAGCGGACGCCTCCGGAGGGATTCCATGGGGAACGGAGTCCTATGGAGCGGCGAGTGGAAAGTTTTAGATGGGGCTGCCGAGTGGCGTCAGACGGACGTATGACAAGGAGACGCGACTTCCTCAAGACCACCGGCGCCGTGGGGACCGTAGGGGCACTGACTGGCTGTCTCGGGATGTTCGGCGGATCCCAGGCGTTCACCGACGGCGAGATCGACATCAACGTCTCGCCGAGCGTGCCGACCGAGGACCTCGAGCCCCAGTACGCGCCCATCCGGGAGTACCTGAGCAACGAGTTCGACATGACCGCGAAGATGTCCATCGCGAACAACTACAGCGCGGTCATCTCCGCGCTGGGCTCGGGGACGACCGACATCGCCGAGACCGGGCCGTTCGCCGCCGCCCTGGGCGTCAACGAGGACAACGCCAACATCATCCTCCAGCGGAAGGGCTACGGCACCTGGACCTACAAGAGCATCATCGCCGTCAGCAACGACAGCGACATCGAGTCGGTGTCGGACCTGGAGGGCCAGACCGTCGCGTTCTCGGACCCGCTGTCGACCAGCGGCTGTCTCTACCCGCTGTACAACATCAGCCAGGCCGGCATCGACATCGGCAACCTCCCGGAGGGCAACGGCTCGCAGGCCTCTTTCGACGCCGTGTTCGCGGGCGGCCACGTCAGCTCGTACAACCAGCTGGTCGACGGCCAGGTCGACGCCGCCGGCATGGGCGGGTTCGTCCGAGACACGAGCACCGGGCCCAGCCCCGACGAGTTCCAGCAGACCGCCCGGACGCTCGAGGAGAACACCGGGCTGCCGCGTGCACCCATCCTCGTCAGTCCCAACGTGAGCGACAGCCGCCAGGAGGAGGTCCAGCAGGCCTTCCTGGACGCCCCGAACGACATCTACATCGGGCAGGACGGCGAGGCGGACACGGACGACGACCTCTGGTTCAGCGACGTCCGGGAGGCCAACGTCGACGACTACCAGAGCGTCGTGGACGTGGCGACCGAGGTCGGCGTCGGGTCCGACATCTTCGAGTCCGGGTCGGACTCCTGAGCCGTCGGGAACCAACCACTTTATTCACCGTCCGTCGCGGAGGGCGACCAAGCGGTTCCACACAGATGAACGCCGTCGAACTCACGAACGTACGGAAGGAATACGGGGAGGACACCGTCGCACTCCGGGACGTCTCGCTCTCGATCGAGCAGGGGGAGTTCGTGGTGCTGCTCGGCCCCTCGGGCGCAGGCAAGTCGACCATGCTGCGGGTGCTGAACGGACTGACCGCGCCGACCGAGGGACAGGTCAGCGTGGGCGGGGCCGACCCGCTCGACCGGTCGGGCGAGACCGTCGGGATGGTGTTCCAGATGCACTACCTCATCGAGAGCATGTCGGCCTACCGGAACGCCCTGACCGGCGCCCTGGCGCGTGCCGGCACGGTCAGGAGCATCCTGACCATGTACGACGAGTCGGACAAGCGCGCGGCGCTCCGGGCGCTGGACACGGTCGGCCTGCTGGACGAGGCGAGACAGCGCGCCGGCTCGATGAGCGGCGGGCAGAAGCAGCGGGTCGGCATCGCCCGGGCGCTGGTGCAGGACCCGGCACTGCTGCTGGCCGACGAGCCGGTCTCCAGCCTCGACCCGAAGGCGGCGCGGGACGTGATGAGCTACCTGAAGCAGGCCGCCGACGAGCGGGACCTGACCACGGTCACCAGCCTCCACCAGGTCAACATCGCCCGGGAGTTCGGCGACCGGTTCGTCGGCATCCGGGACGGCGAGGTCATCTTCGACGGCGACGGCGACGACCTCACCATGGCGGTCGTCGACGAGATCTACTACGGGGACGAGGCGGAGAGCCCGGACCGGGGCGAGGACGACCCGGACTCGACCGAGGGCGACCCTCTCGCCGTGGAGGGTGGTGAGAGCGCGTGAGCGCACGGGACATCGACGAGAAGCTCACGACCATCTCGCGCGCCCGGAGCGTCCGCCGGTTCGCCAGCCTGCTGTTCGTCGCACTCGTCCTGGTGTTGACCTACTTCGGGCTGGAGTTCATCCGGTTCGAGTGGACGTCGCTGTACATCCAGCTCACCTCGGGGACGAGCTTCGTCACGCAGTTCTTCCCCATCAACTTCGTCGACTTCACCATCTACTCGAAGAACAACGAGATCACCGGCGTCCAGGCGGTGATCGCGAGCTTCCAGCAGTTCCCCGGCTCGTTCACTCGGACGTTCGCCTCGCGGGAGCTGACCCTGGTGCGGAGCTCGTTCACGACGCTGCTGCTCGGGTTCCTGGGCACCGTCATCGGCTTCCCGCTGGCGCTGTCGTTCGGCGTCCTCGGGAGCGAGCGCGTGACCCCGTTCCCGTTCAACTTCATCTTCCGGGGCACGATGAGCGCCATCCGGTCGATCCCGGCGCTCGTGTGGGTGTTCATCTACGCGCCGCTGGTCGGCATCAACCCCAGCGGCGCCGTGCTCGCCGTCGGGACCGACACCATCGGCAACCTGGGGCGGCTGTTCACCGACGAGCTCGAGGAGATCGAGGAGGGCCCCATCGAGGCCATCCGCTCGACGGGTGCTGGCCGGTCGCAGGTCATCTCGTTCGGGATGCTGAGCCAGGTGTCGCGGTCGTTCATCGCCTGGACGCTGTACATCCTCGAGATCAACGTCCGCATCGCCATCGGACTGGGCATCGTCGGGGCCGGCGGCATCGGCTTCTACATCGACAGCAAGCAGGGTATCGGTGACTTCCAGGCGATGGCCGCCGGCATCGTGATGGTGTTCGTCATCGTGGTCACGGTGGAGCTGCTCTCCTCGCGGCTCCGCGCGCGGCTCCGGCCCGGCGAGCACGAGGGCCGGGGCCTGCTCGACGTCGTCAGGAGCCTCGGCGACGTCAGGCGGTGGCTCGGCGTGGGTGCGGTGCGGGACCGCGACGAGGACGAGGACGACGAGGAGTAGGGCCTCAGAACTCCCCGAGCCGCGACTGACCGCCGCCCTCGTCGTCCAGCCCGGCCAGCGCGACCGCCTCCTCGACGGCCGCCGCGAACGTCGCCTCCTGGCTCCGGTCGTACAGCGTCGCCGCCGGGTGGACGCAGACCAGGACGCGCCGGCGGGCCCCGCCGACCTCGGCCTCGACGACCTCGCCCGCCTCGCTCGTCACGGCGACGGCCCGGCCGAGCAGGTGCTCGCTGGGCACCTTCCCCAGGGTGACGAGGATCTCGGGGTCGACCTGCGCGACCTCGTGGTCGAGGTAGCCCCGGCAGTTGGCCAGCTCCTCGTCGGTGGGGTCGCGGTTCCCGGGCGGGCGACACCGGACGCAGTTGGTGATGCGGACGTCGGCGCGGGCCAGTCCCCGCTCGCGGAGCGCGTCGTCGAGGATCGAGCCCGAGCGCCCCACGAACGGCTCGCCCTGCTCGTCCTCGCGCTCGCCGGGCGCCTCGCCGACGAACATGAGTGCGGCGTCCGCCGGGCCGACGCCGTCGACGATGCGCGACCGGGAGTCCACCAGCCCGGGACAGCGCTCGCAGTCGGTGACGGCGAGTCCGGCCATCCGGTCGGCGTCGTCGGCCATGGCGGGCCTCGGGGCGGCGGTGGCATAAGCACCGGCGGTCGGCTCGGCTACGCCGCCGGCCCGGCCGGCGCCGTCCGGGCCGCCCGGGCGAGCAGCCGCGCGACCCGCAGCGGCTCCGGGCGCCCGCCCTCCGGGGTGAACCGCCGGACCACCTCGCGGGCCTCGCCCGTCGCACAGCCGACGGCGCGGACGAACACGGCGTCGTCGCCGACGGCCACCCGCGACCGGGACGGCTGGCGCTCGTAGACGGCCAGCCGGTCCTCGCGGGCCTCGCCCTCGAACTCGCGGGCGATGGCGTCGGCCAGGCCGGGGCTCTCCTCGAAGGAGACCGACAGGACCGGCCGGTCGCAGGCCTCGGCGATCGCGTGCAGGTCCAGCAGGTTGAACCAGGCCGGCGCGACGCCGGCCAGCAGGACGTGGGGGACGTCGGGGCGGTCGAGGCGTCGCCAGAGGTCCACGACGGCGTCGGTGGCGTCGCGCCCACCGACGCGACACCGGCCGACGAGGAGGTCGTCGACGGCCCGGTCCTCGCGGACCACCGCGGCGCCGAGGTGGCTCCAGGTGGCGTCGGGCCCGAACGACTCGGCGACGCCGAGCGCCCGGGACCCCTCGCTCACGTGTCCTTGATCTCCTCGAACTTGTCGATGAGGTCGTCGCTGTCGGTGTCCTCGAAGTCGAACTCGACCTCGCCCTCGTGGGTGTGCTCGGCGGTGGAGACGCCCTCCTCCTCGTCGAAGTCCGAATCGTACTCCTGGTTCTCCTGTTCGGACTCGTCGTAGCTCCCGAAGCCCATGGTCGATTGAACCTAACGGTCGCCGACGGAAAAATCACTCGCCAGGCTCGGTCGACCCGGTTCGGAGCGACGTCGGGCCCCGAAATCTCGGCTGGAGCGGCCCGCTTGCGGGCGTTTCCGCGGCTGGCTCCGACCGCCCGGACGGCCCGCGTCCGCGGAACCGGCTGCTCCGGGACACGACCCCGGCTCCCCCGAGCCTCACTCCCCCGGCGGACCCTCGTCGACGACCGCCTCGAGCTCGGCCTCGAACGCCCCGGCCAGGTCGAACGGCTCGGGGAGCAGCCCCTTGTCGGAGGCGACGCCCACCCGGACCGAGCCGTCGTAGCTGAGGATGGAGATGCCCAGGCCGATGCCGTTGGACTGGGGAACCCAGAAGATGATGTCGCTGACCTCCTCGCCGCAGAACTCGAAGCGCTCGGTCGGCCCCGGGACGTTCGAGACGACCGCGCTGGCCTTGCCGCGGAACAGCCGCATCATCAGCTTCTGGGCCGTCGGCGGGCCCCGCCCGAAGATCCGCAGCAGCGCGTACAGCAGGAACGCCTCGGTGCCCTGCTTGAGCTCGCCGGTGTTCGCCTTGACGTGCTCGAGCCGCTCGGCGACGTCCGGCTCGCCGACCGGGAGCTCCAGGAATCCCAGCCCGAAGTAGTTGCCCAGGTCCTCGGTCCGCTCGTCGATGGGCTTGAGGTTGACCGGGACCGCGGCCCGCAGCGTCAGGTCCTCGACGGCCTCGCCGTTGTCCTGCAGGTGGCGCCGGAGGGCGCCGGAGGTGGCCGCCAGCAGCAGGTCGTTGATGGTGGCGTCGTGGGCCCGCCCCACCGCCTTGAGCCGCTCGACCGGCACCTCGTCGGTCCAGGCCACCCGCTTCTGGACGCCCAGGTCGCCGACGAGCGGGGTGTCGGGCTCGGCGGGGAGCGTCAGCGACCGGTAGGCGGTCCGCAGGAGGTTCGAGCCCCGGGAGACGACGTCGCCGAGCGAGGTGCTCCCCGCGCCGTCGGCCGACTCGGACGCCCGCTCGTCGGTCGCATCGGCGTCGTCGCCGGCGGCGTCCCTCGCGTGGTCTGGGGGATCGGGCATCGTCCCGACCGGGAGGTCGATCTGGTCGGGGTCGTCGGCCAGCCCCAGCAGGACGTACAGCAGCGCGAAGCCGTCGCCGACGCTGTGGTGGATGCGCATCACCAGGGCGTTGCCCTCGCCGGCGCCCTCGACGAGGTGTGCCTGCCAGAGCGGCTTGGTGGGGTCGATGGGCCGGCTCATCAGCGTCCCGACGAGGTCCTGGAACGTCTCGGTGTCCCGTGGCTCCGGGAGGGCGACGTGGTGGACGTGGGACTCGACGTCGAAGTGGGGGTCGGCCTGCCACCGCGGCCGCCGGCCGAAGTCCCGCCCGACGACGCGCTGGCGGAACCGCCGGAACGGCAGCAGTCGCTCCTCGAACTTCGCCACCAGGTCGTCGTAGTCCACCGGCTCCTCGAACATCACGACGCCGGTGATCTCCATGAGGTTGGTCCGGTCGCCCATCCGGCGCCAGGCGTTGTCCGGGCCGGACAGCGGCTCCGGCGAGCGGTCGCTCACGGTTCGTGGCCCCTCCCCCACCCGGAGGCGGCGGCTCGCCCGGCCGGCGCCAGGACTCGCGGCGCGTGCAGGTGGTCCGGAGACATCTCGTGGGCGGTCGTTGACCGGGCGGTCGCATCAATCTGCCGACGCGTGAAACGCTTACCGGCCCGCCTGCCCGGGGATTACCGGGGATTCATGGGGCCGGCCGCCCACCGGGGAGTCATGGCGGGAGTCGAGGACGACCTCCGGGCCGCGTTCGAGCCGACCAGCTACGACGTCGACGCGGTGAGCGTCAACCGCCGGCAGGTCCGGGTGACGGTCCGCCAGGCCGACGCCGACGCCGCGGCGCTCCGGGCGGTCGTCGAGGAGGCGCTGGGCGAAGAGGCGATACTGGCGCTGGACGTCTCGCACGCGAGCGACGACGCCAGCGACGCGGTCGGCACGGCGGTGACGGTGCGCCTGCGGGGGTAGACCGTCGCGCCGGCGTGGCTCACACCGGCTCGACGACCACCGTCAGCGACGACGACCCACGGTCGCGTGCAACCCGCAGGTCGAACGCGACCGCCACCACCGTCGTCTCGCCGGCACGCTCCTGGACGACGACGCCGTCGCGGGCCTCGCAGGGGCCGAACGACCGGCCCGGGCCGACGGGACACCGCTCGGCGCGGTCCCGGGCGGCGCCCCCGGCGTAGCTCACCCGGTAGGCGACGCCGTCGCCGACCCGGGAGGCCTCCAGCGTCCGCAGCCGGGGCGCGAGCGCCGACCGGACGGACGCCACCACGTCGCCCCTTCGCGTCCAGGGCTCGCCCCGGGTCCCGTCGGCGGCCCCGTGGACGGCACGCTCGAGGACCCGCGTCGCGTCGCCCGCCGGGTCGTCGAACTCGCCGCCGGCCCGGACGTCGGCGTGGTACCCCAGCTGGAGGTAGGCGACCACGACCGGCGCCAGGGCGACCGCGACCACCGCCGCCGCGACCAGGACCAGCTGGCCGCGCTCGCGCCGGCTCACGCGTACCACACCCGGAGCCGGACCGGCCCGTCGACCGTCGTCACCGTCGCCTCGCCCGTCGCGACGCCGGCTGGCCGCCGGAAGCCGACCGCACCGTGGGGCGTCTCGACCCG
>CAYWNQ010000021.1:0-17812 GCA_964459695.1 uncultured Halobacteriales archaeon
GCCGTGGCGCTGGCCGACGAGCTGCTGGCCGAGGAGGGGACCGCGTTCGAGGTGCTGCACGCGTTCGACGCCGAGGCCCAGGCCGACCTGTGGCGCCTCCGGAAGGCCGCCATCCCGCTGTTGATGAGCCTGGAGGGCGACGCCAAGCCCTACCCGTTCATCGAGGACGCCACCGTCCCGCCCGCGGAGCTGGCCGACTACGTCGACGAGTTCGAGGCGGTGCTGGAGCGCCACGGCACCTCGGCGGCGTACTTCGCCCACGCCGGCAGCGGGACGCTGCACGTCCGGCCCGTGCTGGACCTGAAGGACGAGGCCGGCGTCGAGACCATGCACGCCATCGCCGAGGACGTGACCGACCTCGTGGCCGACCACCACGGCTCGTTCTCCGGCGAGCACGGCGACGGCATGGCCCGCACCGAGTTCAACCCCAAGATGTACGGGCCGGAGCTGTGGACGGCGTTCAAGCAGCTCAAGACCGCCGCCGACCCCGACTGGCTGCTGCACCCCGGCAACGTCGTCTACCGCGACGGCCCCGACGACGTCGGGCCGGACTCCGGCCGCGGCGTCGGCGCCGACATGCGCGAGCACCTCCGGTACGGGCCGGCCTACGAGTCCGTCGAACCGCAGACCACGCTGGACTTCGACGACGAGGGCGGCTTCGCCCACCTCGTGGAGCTGTGCAACGGCTGTGGCACCTGCCGCCAGACCGGCAGCGACGTGATGTGTCCCACCTGGCGCGCCAGCGACGAGGAGATCCAGTCGACGCGGGGACGCGCCAACATGCTCCGGGCGGCCATCTCGGGCGACCTGCCCGCCGAGGAGCTGTACGGCGAGCGGTTCCAGTCGGAGGTGCTCGACCTCTGTGTCGGCTGCAAGGGCTGTGCGAGCGACTGCCCGACCGGCGTCGACCTCGCGAAGCTGAAGGCCGAGGTCAAGCACACCTACCACGAGGAGACCGGGACCAGCCGCCGCGAGCGCCTGTTCGCCGACGTCCACCGGTACGCCCGACTCGGCAGCGCCCTGGCGCCGGCGTCGAACTGGGTGGCGCGGCTGCCGGGCAGCGACTGGCTCGCCGAGACCCTGTTCGGGCTGGCCCCCGAGCGCGACCTCCCGCGGTTCAGCCGGTCGAGCCTCCACGCGCGGCTGGCCGACCGCGAGCCCCCCGACGACCCGACGCGGCACGCGGTGCTGGTGGCCGATCCCTACACCGCCTACGCCCACCCCGAGGTCGGCGAGGCCGCCGCCCGCGTCCTCGAGGCGGCGGGCGTGGCCGTCGAACCCGCCGACGTCGCCACGACCGGACGGGCTGCCTACTCCCAGGGGATGCTCGACCTCGCGCGCGACCACGCCGGCGAGGCCGTGGCGACGCTGGCGCCACGCGTCGATTCGGGGGTCGACGTCGTGTGCGTCGAGCCCTCCGACGCCGCGATGCTGCGCGACGAACTCCGGGACCTGGGACTCGGCACGGACGCGGCCCGCGTCGCGGACGAGTCCTACGGCGTCTGCGAGTACCTCGACGAACACCGGCTGGACGAGGCAGTCGACTGGGACGCCCCCGGCGAGGCGCTCGCCCACCACGGCCACTGCCACCAGACCGCCGCCGGCCGGGACCACCACGCGGTCGGCCTGCTCCGGCGGGCGGGCTACGACGTCGACCCGCTGGACACCTCCTGCTGCGGGATGGCCGGCAGCTTCGGCTACGAGGCCGAGCACTACGAGCTCTCCCAGGCGATGGGCGACATCGTCAGGGAGGCCATCGACGCCAGCGAGGGCGAGGTGGTGGTCGCCTCGGGCGGCTCCTGCCGGACGCAGCTGGGGGAGGAGGCGGAGGGGCGGCCGGCCCACCCCGTCGAGAAGCTCGCCGAGGCGCTGGGTTAGGGTATGAGACGCCGGGGGATCCGGACATCGGGTCACCTCGTTCCAGCGAATCACGGGATTCATGCCCGCCACCGGCCAACCCCGCCCCATGCCACGACCGAAGTCCGACTTCGCCGACCTCCGGCCCTTCGAGTTCCGCGAGCCGGCCGAGATCCTCGACCCCGACAAGCTGTACACCGTCTTCGAAATCGCGCGGCTGCTCCAGGGCCTCGCCGTCGACCGGGAGCTCGAGCCCGGCACCGAGGACGTGCTGCTGGACTGGGCCGTCCCGTGGATGTTCGACAACAAGGAGGCGCTGGTGTTCGCCGAGCCCGCCGCCGACGACGAGCCGGGCTACTACGGCCTGGCCGACTGATGGACCTGCTGGTGGCCGGCGCCGACCGCGTCGACGCCGGCAAGACGACGTTCTCGACCGGGCTGCTCGCCGAGACCGGCGGCGTCGGGTTCAAGCCCCGCGCCGGCAACGACCACTGGTTCGACCACGACGACGTGGCCGCCGCCGTCGAGGCGGGCCGGCTGTACGGCAAGGACGCCCGGCGGCTGGTCGCGGCGTCGTCGGGCGACCTCGAGCCGGAGGCAATCAACCCGGTCCACCGGCTCTGGCGGCCCGCGCCGGGACGTGGGGCCGGCGTGCTGGGGCGCGACGAGCGCCGGTTCGTGGTCGACCGGGTCACGACGCCGGGGGGCGACCGGTTCCTCGTGAACGACGACGTCGCGGTGCCGCCGGCGGTCGCGTCGGGGCTCGCGCTGGACGGGGCCGACCGCGTCGGCGACCTCGAGACGTTCAACGAGGTGATGGCCTCGCTACACCGGCCGGCGATGGCGCGCGTGGGCGAGCGGGTGGCCGGGGCCGACCGGACGGTCGTGGAGTCCTACGCCGACATCGCCCGGCCGCTGCAGGACGTGACCGCCGACGCCGTCGCCGTGGTCGAGCCGCGGCGGTGTCGGGTGTACGACGGCGAGCGCTACCTGAAGACCTGCGAGGTGGCGGGCGGGAGCGCCCGGGCGGGACGCCTGGAGGAGACGGTCGCCGACGTGGTGGAGCTGCTGGAGCCCGAAGCGACCGTCGCCCTGCCGGCACTGGGCGACGACGAGCGACGCGAGCCCGACGGGGTCGCGCGGGCCTACGACGACGCGATGGACGCGGTACTGGCGACGGCGGTGGACTGAGCTCTCCGGCGACAGCCGGAGCCGGCTACGTCCCCATCCGCGCGGCCCGGAGCGCGAGTTCGATTTCCTGGCGCGGGTTCGTCTCGATGGCCGGCCCGTGGCCGGTGTAGACGGCGGCGAGCCCGTCGACGGCCTCGACCAGCCGCTCGATGGAGTCGATCAGCGTCGCCCGGTCGCCCTCGGCCAGGTCCGTGCGCCCGAAGCCACCGTTGGCGAACACCAGGTCCCCGGCGAACAGGACGCCCGGCTCGCGGGCGTAGAGGCAGACGTGGTCGTCCTTGTGGCCGGGCGTGTGGAGCACCTCGTAGTCGTGTTCGCCCAGCCGGACGACGTCGCCCGCCGCGAGCTCGTGGTCGACGTGCTCGTGGGCGGGGTCGAAGCCCCACACGTCGACCCCGAAGGCCTCGACGACGTCGGGCACGTTGCCCACGTGGTCGGGGTGGGTGTGGGTCAGCACCAGCGCGTCGAGGTCGTCGACGTGCTCGCGGACCGCCCCGACCACGTCGAAGCTCGCGCCGGCGTCGACCAAGACCGTCCGCCCGCCGGTCACGAGGAAGGCGTTGCTCGACATCCCGGCGGCGCCGGCGGCGACGTTGACGATCATGGTCCCGCTTGCCTGGCGCCGGTCTTGGTGGTTGTGGTGTGGCCGTGTCGCCGGAGACCACCGGTTCGGCCCGGACCACGGCACGGTCCAGCCCCGACCAGAACTACGTCCCTAGGGCGCGCCTGCCGCCACCAGCCTGGCGGTCTCCTCTCCCCGGTTCTCCAGCGTCCGGGTCGTCTCGGCGTCCACCCGGACGGCCTCGCCGGCGCCGAGCGTCACGGTGTCGCCGGCGACGTCGACGTCGATCTCGCCCTCGACGACGAGGTAGACCTCCTCGTGGGCCTCGTCGGCGTGGTCGTGCTCCTTGCCCTTCGCCCCCGGCTCGAACTCGGCGTAGGTGACGCCGAGCGCCTCGGCGTCGAGCGCGTCCCGCAGGAACCACATGCCGCCGTACTCCGCCGGCATGACCGATTCGACGTCGTCGGTGCCCGCAACGTCGTAGCCCATGTGGCGGCCGACGGGCCCCGGGCACTTGAGGGTGAGCCTACCCGGTCTCCTCCTCGGCGGCCTCGCGGCGGTCCTCAACGCGGCCCACGTAGGTGAGGTACAGCACGGGGGCGATGATCAGCACCAGCGCCGCGAGTCCGGCGGCCATCACGAGCGTCGAGTCGACCATACCGGAGCCTGGCACAGCCGGCCACGAATACGTTTCGCTCGGGCCCCACTTCCGCCCCGGTCCCGCAGCGTTTACTACCCGGCCGTCCACCAGTGGGAACACCGACCGATGGAGCAGTACCTGGACCTCGTCGACGGGGTGCTGGCCGAGGGGACCCACAAGCCGAACCGGACCGGCGTCGACACCGTGGCCGCGTTCAGCCGCCACTACGAGGTGGACCTGACCGAGGGCTACCCCCTGCTCACCACCAAGGACCTGAGCGGCTTCCGGTGGCACTCGCTGCGCCACGAGTTCTGCTGGTACCTGAGCGGCGAGGAGCACGTCCGGAACCTCCGCGAGGAGACCGGCATCTGGGACGCCTGGGCCGACGAGGCGGGCCGCCTCGACACCGCCTACGGCCGGTTCTGGCGTCGGTACCCGGTGCCCGAGGAGGACGCCCGGCTGGCGGGCGAGTCCTGGCCGGACGAGGGCCACCGGTGGCTCACCGACGAGGGGACGTTCGACCAGATCGCCTACGTGCTCGACCGGCTCCGGGAGGACCCCCACTCGCGGCGAATCGTCGTCAACGCCTGGCACCCCGCCAACGCGGCGGTGTCGACGCTGCCGCCGTGTCACTACACCTTCGTCTTCTCCGTCCAGGACGGCCGGCTCAACACCCACCTCACCCAGCGCAGCGGCGACGTCGCGCTGGGCGTGCCGTTCAACGTGGCCGCCTACGCGCTGCTGACCCACGCGGTCGCCCAGCAGGTGGACCTGCCGGTCGGCTCGTTCGGCCACACGGTAGTCGACGCCCACGTCTACTGCGGCCGCGGCGCCCGCGGCGAGTGGTACGCCGACAACCTCGACGCGCTCCAGGACCGCCTCGCCCAGGTCGACGCCCGCGAGGACTACCGGCGCGTCCGCGAGTGGCTGGTCGACGCCGCGCCCGCCGAGGACGACGGGGCGGAGGGGCTCGACCACGTCCCGAACCTCCTGACGCAGCTGTCACGGGAGCCCCGCGACCGACCGACCGTCCGGGTCGCCGACCGCCCGCTCGACGAACTCGAGCCCGACGACGTCGAACTCCGGGACTACGACCCGGCGCCCGGGCTGGAGTTCGCGGTCGCCGAGTGAGATGACCGACGGCGACACTACGCCGGGCCCGCCGACTGACCTCGCCGTCGCCCTCGTCGCGGCGGTCGCCGACAACGGCGTCATCGGCGCCGACGGCGGCATGCCCTGGCACCACCCCGAGGACCTGCGGCGGTTCCGGGAGACCACGACCGGCCACCCCGTCGTCGTGGGCCGGCGGACCTACGAGGCCATCGTCGACCGGCTGGGCGAGCCGCTGCCCGGGCGGACCAGCGTGGTGCTGACGACCCGCGAGCCGGAGTTGCCCCAGAGGGCGGTGCGGGCGGGATCGGTCCGGGAGGCCCTGGCGCTCGCGGCGGCGGACGCCCGCGAGCGCGGCGTCGACACCTGCTACGTCGCCGGCGGCGGCTCGGTGTACGAGCAGTTCCTGCCGCTGGCCGACCGGCTGGTGCTGACCGAGGTCCACGAGACGCCGGCGGGCGACGTCCGGTTCCCGGACTGGGACCGGTCGGACTGGCGGGAGGTCGAGCGCGAGGTCGGCGAGACCCTCTCGTTCGTGACCTACGAGCGCGTCACAGCTCCCGGTTGACCCACGCGCCCAGCACGCCGCCCAGCGCGGCGAGGCCCACGGTGTACAGTCCGCCGACGACCAGGACGACGAGGAACGCGACGAACCCGAGGGCGCCGAGACCGAAGGCCTCGCCGCTCAGGAAGGGGAGGACGGCCAGGACCGCCCCGCCGAACAGCAGGAGGACGAGGAGGAGCGGGACCAGCATGAAGACGCCAGCGAGCGCACCCACCCACAGGCCATCGTCGGTGTCGGGGCCCTGGAGGTAGCCGGCGACGACGCCCCCGACGACGGTCTGGAACGGCAGGAAGAACAGGACGACGGAGGCGACCGCCCCGATCAGCGCGTTCACCGCCGTGCTGTCCCCGCCGACGTCGCTCCCGGCTCCCTGGCTCATGGCGCCGGCTTCGACCGGTCCCTCCAAAAATCCCGCCGGCACCGTTTTGGCCCCGCCGGCCGTCGCGCCCGCCATGCGAGGCGACCGACGGCGGTGACCGACCCCGCCACCGACGCCCGCGCCGACTACGACTACGCCGGCGGCGCGACCGCGGGCGCGGACCTGGTCGGGGCGCTCGACGAGCGGATCGACGGCGAGGTCCGGTTCGACGAGTACACCCGACAGCTGTACGCGACGGACGCGTCGGCCTACGAGGTGACGCCGGTCGGAGTCGTGTTCCCGACCGATGCCGACGACGTCGCCGCCGTCGTCGGCCACTGCGCCGACCGGGGCGTGGCGGTGCTGCCCCGCGGCGGCGGGACGAGCCTCGCGGGCCAGGCCGTCAACGAGGCGGTCGTGCTGGACTTCACCCGCCACATGGACGCGGTCCTGTCGGTCGACCCCGACGCCGGAACGGCGACTGCCCAGCCGGGCATCTACCTCGCGGACCTGGACGACGCCCTGGCCGGATACGGGCTGAAGTTCGCCCCCGACCCCGCCTGGGGCGACAAGTCCGCACTCGGCGGGGCCATCGGGAACAACTCGACCGGTGCCCACTCGCTGCAGTACGGCAAGACCGACGCGTACGTCGAGTCCTGCGAGGTCGTCCTGGCCGACGGCACCCGGACGGAGTTCGGGGAGCTGTCCCTCCCCGAACTGCGCGAGCGGGCCGGGGGCGAGGGACTGGAGGGCGACGTCTGCTCGGCGGTGGCCCGCCTCGTCGACGAGGAGGCCGGCACCGTCCGCGGGGCGTTCCCCGACCTGGACCGGAACGTCTCCGGGTACGACCTGGACCGGCTGGTCGAGGACGCCGCATCGGGGACGGTCAACCTGGCGCGGCTGCTCGCCGGGAGCGAGGGGACGCTCGCGGTCGTGACCCGGGCCACCGTCTCGCTCGAACCGGTCCCCGCGACGAAGGCGATGGCGCTGCTCGGCTACGACGACCTGCCCGACGCGATGTCGGACGTCCAGCCCGTCCTGGAGCACGACCCTGCCGCCGTCGAGGTGCTGGACGACGTGCTGCTGGAGCTGGCCGCCGACACGAGCGAGTTCGGCCCGCTCGTCGACGAGGTGGTCCCGGACGGGGTCGACAGCGTCCTCCTCGTCGAGTTCTACGCCGGCGACGACGGGGCGGGGCGCCGGCGTGTCGCCGACCTCGTCGCCGACCGCGGGCCGGACGTCGCGACGACGGCCGAGCCACCCGGGTCGGTCCGGACCGGCCCGCCGACGCGCGCCGTCCACGCCGCCGAGGCCCACGACGAGGCCGAACGCGAGCGGTTCTGGACGCTCCGCAAGTCCGGCCTCCCCATCCTCCTGGGCCGGACCAGCGACGCGAAGCACGTCAGCTTCGTCGAGGACACCGCCGTCCCGCCCGAACGGCTGCCCGAGTTCGTGGCCGACTTCCGGCGCGTGCTCGACGAGCACGACACCTACGCCTCCTTCTACGGCCACGCCGGGCCCGGCTGCCTCCACGTCCGCCCGCTCGTGAACACCAAGACCGTCGAGGGCGTCGAGCGGATGCGCTCGATAGCCGAGGACGTGACCGACCTGGTGGTCGCCTACGGCGGCAGCGTGTCGGGCGAGCACGGCGACGGCCGCGCACGCACCCGGTGGAGCCGTCGGCAGTACGGCGAGGACGTCTGGGAGCTGTTCCGCGACCTCAAGACCGCGTTCGACCCCGACTGGCTGCTGAACCCGGGGCAGGTCTGCGGCGAGGTGGCCCCGACCGAGCACCTTCGGTTCGACCCCGACTACGAGTTCGACGCCGGCTTCGAGCCCGCCCTCCGGTGGGAGAACGACAACGGGATGGCCGGGATGGTGGAGCTGTGCCACGGCTGTGGCGGCTGTCGCGGCCCCCAGGAGACGACCGGCGGCGTGATGTGCCCGACCTTCCGCGCCAGCGACGAGGAGATAACCAGCACGCGCGGGCGGGCGAACGCGCTGCGGGGCGCGATGAGCGGCGACCTCCCCGCCGACCCCGCGGGCGAGGAGTTCGCGACCGAGGTGCTGGACCTCTGCATCGGCTGCAAGGGCTGCGCCACGGACTGCCCCAGCGAGGTCGACATGGCGAAGCTGAAGGCCGAGGTCGAGCACGCCCGCCACCGCGAGCACGGGGCGTCGCTGCGCGAGCGGCTGTTCGCCGACGTCCACCGGCTCGCGCGGTGGGGCAGCCGCCTGGCGCCGGCGTCGAACTGGCTGGCCGGGCTGCCGGGTGCTCGTGCCGCGCTCGAGCGGACGCTCGGCGTGGCCCGCGAACCCCCGCTGCCGGCGTTCGCGAGCGAGTCGCTGGTGGCGTGGGCGGCCGACGCAGACGCCGGCCCGACCGGTGCCGCGGCCGACCACCGCGTCGTCGTGGTGGCCGACCCGTTCACGAACTTCGTCGACCCGGAGATCGGCCGGGCCGCCGTCCGGGTGCTCGCCGCCGCCGGCGTCCACGTCGACGTCGTGGACCCGGGGCCCACGGGGCGGCCGGCGCTCTCGAAAGGGTTCGTCGACCGGGCGCGCGAGCGGGCCGCCGGCGTGGTCGACGCCCTCGCGCCCCGGGTCGCCGAGGGCTGGTCGGTGGTCTGTGCCGAACCGTCGACGGCGGTGATGCTCCAGGCGGACTACGCCGACCTGCTGGCGGGCCCGGACGTCGACGCCGTCCGCGAGGCGACGTTCGGCGTGTGCGAGTACCTCGACCGGCGTGGGCTGGCCGACGAGGTCGCCTGGGACGCTCCGGCGGAGGCGCTGTCCTACCACGGCCACTGCCACCAGACCGCCGCGCGGCGGGACCACCACGCCGTGGGCGTCCTGCGCCGGGCTGGCTACGACGTGGACCCCGTCGACTCGACGTGCTGTGGCATGGCCGGCAGCTTCGGCTACGAGGCCGAGCACCGGTCGATGAGCAGCGCAATCGCCGACATCCTGTTCGACCAGCTCGACGCCGCTGCGGGCGAGCGCGTGGTCGCCCCCGGTGCGTCCTGTCGGACCCAGCTCACCGGGTACGCCGGCGGGCGGCCCGACCACCCGGTCGAGGCGCTGGCCGCGGCGCTGCCGTAGCGCCGGTGGGACCGGCGACCGTCGACCCGTCTCCGGCAGGCGTTCCGTCCCCGAGTCCCGGGGAGCGCAGGGAATTTATACCGACCGGGCATCACTCCGGGTAGATGAATCGGGCGGCCGTCGCCGGTCTCGTCGCCGTGCTGGCAGTCGCGACGCTGGCGCCGCTTTCCGCCGGAGCTTCGACCCAGTCCGAGCCGCCCTCCCCCGCGGCCGGCCTCGTCCAGCAAGGGGAGTTCGACAGCACGGAGTTCGAGGTCACGGTGGCGGAGAACGGGTCGGCCCGGTGGACGTTCAGGTACTTCCGGACGCTGGACAACGAGTCCGAGCGGGACGACTTCCGGGCCTACGCCGAGGAGTTCCGGACGACCGAGAGCCAGCTGTTCGTCGACTTCAGGAGCCGCGCCGGAGAGCTGACCGCCCGGGGTGCCAACGTCACCGGCCGCGACATGGCGGCCACCCGGTTCGCCAAGGACGCCTCCCTCTCCGGGCCGACGGACAACCGTGGCGTCGTCGAGATGTCGTTCACCTGGACGCGGTTCGGCGCCGTCGACGGCGACCGCGTCGTCGTGGCCGACGTGTTCCAGGGCGGCTTCTACATCTCCACCGACCAGGACCTCGTGTTCGCCGCCGGACCGGGGCTGTACGTCGCGGCCACCGATCCGCCGCCGGACGACAGCGCCAGCGCCGACGGCGCGACGCAGTCGGTGACCTACGAGGGCGAGCAGGAGTTCAACGACCGCAAGCCACGGGTCGTGTTCGCGCCGCCGAGCGACGGCAACTCGACGACGGCGACGCCGACCGCCAGTGGGACCGACACCCCTGCCGGCGGTGACGGCGACGGGGGGCTGGGGATGGCCCCGCTGGTGGCCATCGGCATGCTCCTGGTGGTCGGCGTCGGTGCCGCCTACCTCTACCGGTCGGGGACGCTCGGGGACGGCGCCGGCCCGACGGCCGGGTCGGGCGGCGGAACCGGCGGGAGTGGTGGCGCCGCGACGGCGGGACCGGCGGTCACCGACGAGGAGCTGCTCTCGGACGAGGACCGCGTGCTCCAGCTGCTCGAGGAGCACGGCGGGCGGATGAAGCAGGTCGACATCGTCGAGCAGACCGACTGGTCGAAGTCCAAGGTCTCGATGCTGCTGTCGGACATGGCCGACGACGACCAGATCAGCAAGCTCCGGGTCGGCCGCGAGAACATCGTCTCGCTGGCCGGCCAGGAGCCGGACGCCGCCGGCTCGCCGTTCGACGACGAGGAGTGAGGAATCGGGCCACGGCGGGGCCGAAACGCAACGGTTAAAGGCCGTTGTCGGGAAGGTTCGAGCGTCGGCTCCGATAGTGTAGTCCGGCCAATCATATTGCCCTCTCGAGGCAATGACCGGGGTTCAAATCCCCGTCGGAGCATCGCAGCGAGCGAACTTCTGTGAGCGAGCGAGAAGCGCACGACGGGGATTTGAGCAGGGAAGTCGCAGTGCGCGCAGCGAACCGAGTGAGCGAGCACAACCGTCTTCCCGTGTTCAACTCCCCGTCGGCGGTGGTCCACCGTCCGAGACGCCGGGACAGCCGTGCCACCACCTGAACGGCCCCACCTTCCACGACAGGTACCTCCGCCCCTGCGACGTGGTTCACACAATCGATATTTTTTATCTGTTCGGTGAAAACTTCATTTTCGAATAGACAACGTTAACAGGCCAATGACCCAATCATCCACCCATGGAAGGGGCCGACCACGACTGGTGGCCGAACCAGCTGAAGGTGAGCATCCTCGACCAGAACGCCCGGGACGCCGACCCGATGGGCGAGGAGTTCGACTACGCCGAGGAGTTCGAGAAGCTCGACCTCGACGAGGTGAAGGCGGACCTCGAAGCGGTCATGACGTCCTCCCAGGACTGGTGGCCGGCGGACTACGGCCACTACGGGCCGCTGTTCATCCGGATGGCGTGGCACAGCGCCGGCACGTACCGCACCAGCGACGGCCGCGGTGGTGCCTCGGGCGGGACCCAGCGGTTCGCGCCCGTCAATAGCTGGCCCGACAACGTCAACCTCGACAAGGCGCGCCGGCTGCTCTGGCCGGTCAAGCGGAAGTACGGCCGCAAGCTCTCGTGGGCCGACCTGATCGTCCTGGCCGGGAACGTCGCCCTGGAGTCGATGGGGTTCGAGACGTACGGCTTCGCCGGCGGGCGCGAGGACGCCTTCGAGCCGGACGAGGCCGTCGACTGGGGCCCCGAGGAGGAGTGGATGGGCGACGAGCGCCACGACGAGGAGGGCAACCTCGAGGGGTCGCTCGCCGCGGACCACATGGGCCTGATCTACGTGAACCCGGAGGGACCGAGGGGCGAGCCCGACCCGGAGGAGGCGGCGGAGTTCATCCGCCAGTCGTTCGACCGGATGGCGATGAACGACGAGGAGACGGTCGCGCTCATCGCCGGCGGCCACACCTTCGGGAAGGTCCACGGCGCGGCGTCCGACGAGAACCTCGGGCCCGAGCCCGAGGCGGCGCCCATCGAACAGCAGGGCCTCGGCTGGGAGAGCGAGTACGGCACCGGCAAGGGCGGCGACGCGATCACCAGCGGCCTCGAGGGTCCGTGGACCGACTCGCCGATCGACTGGGACATGGGCTTCCTCGACAACCTCTTCGAGCACGAGTGGGAGCTGACGCAGAGTCCCGCCGGTGCGTGGCAGTGGACGCCGGTCGACGAGTCCGCCGTCGAGCCAGCGCCGGACGCCCACGACCCCTCGGGGACCCAGACGCCCATGATGCTCACCACGGACCTCGCCCTCAAGGTGGACCCGGACTACCGAGAGATCGCCGAACGGTTCCGGGAGGACCCCGAGGAGTTCCGGGAGGCCTTCGCGAAGGCGTGGTACAAGCTGATCCACCGCGACATGGGCCCGTCGTCGCGGTTCCTCGGCCCGGAGGTCCCCGACGAGGAGCTGCTGTGGCAGGACCCCGTCCCCGAGGTCGACCACGAGCTGATCGGCGAGGCCGAGGCCGCCGAGCTCAAGCAGGAGATCCTCGCGTCGGAGCTGTCGGTCTCCCAGCTCGTCAAGACCGCCTGGGCGTCGGCCTCGACGTACCGCGACAGCGACAAGCGCGGTGGTGCGAACGGGGCCCGGGTCCGGCTGGAACCACAGCGGAGCTGGGAGGTCAACGAGCCGGCGGAGCTCGAGACGGTGCTCTCGACGCTGGAGGAGGTACGGGCGGACTTCAACGGCGCACGCTCCGAGGACGTGCGGGTCTCGCTGGCCGACCTGATCGTCCTCGGCGGGAACGCCGCCGTCGAGCGGGCGGCAGCCGACGCCGGCTACGACGTGTCGATCCCGTTCGACCCCGGCCGCACGGACGCCCGGGCCGACCAGACCGACGTCGAGTCCTTCGAGTGGCTCGAGCCGGCGGCCGACGGGTTCCGGAACTACCTCGGTGACGGCCACGACCGCTCCCAGGAGGAGCTGCTCGTCGACAGGGCGGACCTGCTGGACCTGACGCCCGACGAGACGACGGTGCTGGTCGGCGGGATGCGCGCGCTGGGCGCCACCTACCGGGACTCGGACCTCGGCGTGTTCACCGACGAGCCGGAGACCCTGACCAACGACTTCTTCGAGACCGTCCTCTCCATGGACTACGAGTGGGAGCCGGTCGACGACGGCGGGGAGCGCTTCGAGCTCCGCGACCGGGAGACCGGCGAGGTCGCGTGGGAGGCCACCCGGGTGGACCTCGTCTTCGGGTCGAACTCCCGGCTCCGGGCCATCGCGGAGGTCTACGGCGGCGCCGACGCGGAGGAGAGCATGGTGACCGACTTCGTGGACGCGTGGGCCAAGGTGATGCGACTCGACCGGTTCGACCTCGACTGACGCCGGCGGCGCCGGGACTGTCCGTGCCGCTCACCCGTCGGCTACTCCGACCGCCCCGAGTGCCGTCGTCAGCTCGTCGGGCCGCGGGCTCCCGACGAACCACGAACTGTCCTCGGTCAGCCCCAGCGCCACCCCGCTGTCCCCGCGAAGCCGGTACACCGTGTTCCCGCCGGGCGTCCGGCGCAGTCCCCAGCCCCGGCCTCACTCCACGGTGAACGTGGGCTCGGCGACGTCCTCGCTGCGGCACTCCGGACACCGCGAGGGCCGGTTGGCCCGGTCGTCGAAGCCGGCGAACCCGCAGTCCCGACACGCCGGTGGCGCGGCCAGCAGCGTCTCGTCGGTCGGCTCCAGCGACCGCGCGAGGTGCCTGACGTGGGTCACCGCCTCGCCGGCGGTGACGTCGAACTCCCCGGCCAGGTCGGTGGGGGTCGCCTCGCCGTCGCGCAGTGCGTCGGCGATGCGCTGGCGCGTGGTCCGGGCCTCCATGCTAACGTGGTCCGAGGTGGGCTCGCAAAGGCCTTCTGACCTTCTGACGGAGGGGCTCGGACACCGTCGGTCGGCATGCGCCCGGAGCACTTCCGGGTTCATCGCTCGTACCGTCCCGCTGGCCACAGTTCGACCACGTTGCTCGATCGACCGCGAGGAGTGACCGGGACCGCAACCTCGACAGCGGACCGCAGTTCGTGCTCGAACCGGGGAGTACCGCCAGAACGCCCCCGCCGCTCGACTCGGGGCGTTCCGGCCGGTGCGGTCACGCACGGTCGTGCGATCCGCTGGCTCGGAACGGGGGTCACCGTTACACGCCACCACACGAACCACGTCCCCACGAAACAGACGTCGAAAGCGTTAATCGCGGGCCGGGACAACCCCGTCCCATGGCTGACGAGGACGAGGAGGAAGCCGAGGACGAGCCGGCGGTCGAGCTCGGCGAGCGGGCCGACGTCGCGGGCGCGCCCCTGTCGCGGGTGTCCGCCCGGCTCCACTGGGGCATCGAGCTGAGCGAGGTCCGGCGCCGGGAGGGCGACACGACCATCCGCACGCCCGACGGCCCGACCGAGCTCGACGCGGTGCTCGAGGACGTCGACGAGACCTACTTCGCGCGGCGCCAGGACTTCGAGGACGCCGTCCGCTCGGTCGTCGGGCGGGGTCCAATCCCGACGGAATAGGCCCGTGGCGGTCGGGCAGGTCCGGGAGCGTGCGGCGGCGCTCTCCTGGGTCCAGCGCTCGCTGCTGCTCGGGCTGGTGCTGACGACCGTCTGGACCGCCTGGCACCCCGAGGGCGGGCTCCCGGCGAGGGCGGCCAAGGACCTGCTGCTGTACGTCACCATCCCGGGCCTGCTGGCCGTCACCCACGGCGAGCACCTCGGCTGGCGCGTCGACCGGACCGCGCTCCGGAACACCGTGCTGCTGGCGGCGTTCGTGCTGCCGTTCTACGTGGTCGGCTCGGCGCTGCCGAGCGTCCGGGCCTACTACCCGATGTGGGAGACCTCGTCGGCGCTGGGCTCGTTCGTCCCTCACGCCGTCCTCCAGCTGCTCGTCGTCGTCGCCGCCGAGACCTACTACCGCGGCCTGCTCTGCGTCGGCGTCCGGGACCTCGGCCGGAAGGCGGCGCTCATCAGCCCCGTCGTCTACGCGTTCCACCACCTGAGCAAGCCCCCTATCGAGCTGCTGCTGTCGGCGCCGACCGACGTGCTGTTCGGGCTGGTGGACTACGAGAGCAACTCCATCCTGCCCTCCGTGGTGGCCCACGGCTTCGGGCTGGCGCTGCTGGACTGGCTGGTGCTCCACGAGCCCGTGTTCGCGCCCGAGCGGGTCGTCTCGTGGCTCGACTGGCTGCCGGTGCCGCTCGTGGTCGCCTAGTCCTCCTCGTCCCCGCCCGAGCCGCCCGCGTCGCCGGACCGTTCGCGCTCGAGCTCGCGCTCCAGCTCGGCGACGCGGTCCTCCAGCTCCGTGGTGTCGTCGCCGCCGAAGATCCGAACCCCGAAGACCACCGCCAGCACGACCAGCCCCAGCGGCACGACGAGCAGCAGGAGGACGATCAGCAGGATGACGAGCAGCTCCGGACCGCCGGGGACGCCGCCGAACTGGATCGGGACCATGGACCGTGTACGACGCCACTCCCGAAAAAAGCGTTGTCAGCCGAACTGGCTCAGGTCGGCCTGGACGCCAGCGACGAGCTCGGACTTGCGCCGCAGCCGGGGGAGGTCCACGGGGAACTGCGGCGCCAGGGTGCGGACGGCGTCGTGGAAGGTCTCTGCCTCGCCGGGCTCGTCGTCGAATGCGTCGCGCACCGACTCGCGGATCTGCCAGACGCCGACCGGCGCCCAGTACTCGTTCGAGACGTGTCGGACGACCAGGCACTTGGCCTGACGGTCCCGCTCCTCGAGGTGCTCGAGGACGCCCAGCCGCGAAGCGTGGTAGGCGCCGGCGGTCTCCTCGACGTACGCGGTGCGACCTCCGTAGCCCTCGTAGTCCGAGCCGGCGTAGTAGTCGCCCGACGGGTCGGGGTTCCAGATGGAGCCCGGCGCCTTCAGCTCGACCAGCTCGAACTCCCAGTTGCCCGGCGCCAGGATCACCCAGTACTCGTTGCCCATGTAGCTGTTGTAGTGGACCTCGACGCCGTCGACGCTGGGCGCGTTGCGGAGGCCGCCCCGGAGGTAGGTCCCGACCGTGTCGTCGACGGCGGTGATGGACCACCGCGTCGGCACCAGCCGGCGATTCGACCCCTGGCCGAGCGCCCCCGCCGAGAGGACGTCCCGGATCTCGTAGACGTCGAACCCCCGCCGGTAGAGGTACGTCATCGCCCCCTCGGCGGCCCAGTCGTCGTCCTCGAGGGTCTTCTCCACCTCCCGGGGGACCGACGGGTTCTCGGCGAGCGTGGCGTCGCGGGCACGGGCCCGCGGACCCTGCGGCGCCGTGATCTCCTCGACGTCGAAGTCGATGTCGGGCTCGCCGTCCAGGCCGATCTCGACGTCCACCGGCCGGTCGGCGATGGCGACCTCGCGCTGGGTGCCGACGAACCCGTCCCAGACGTCCTGGACGTCCACGTTCGACGACCGGGTGGAGTTCAGCAGACTCGTCCGCCGGCGGTAGACGCCCTCGATGTCCAGCCCCCGGCTGTACCACCGGCCGCTCGTGGCGAACGAGTCGGCGCGGTCCTCGTTGCCGACCGGCGACATCACCCCCGCCGAGACCGACGGGTAGCCGTGCCGCCCCACGAAGATGGAGGGCGCCGTCGAGCCGAACAGCGCGTCGCCCTGGATGGCGTCGTCGAAGGTGGCCTCCAGGTCCTCGAGGTGGTCGGTGATGGCGTAGGACTTCTCGCGGGCGAGGTGGCGGACGTCGGCCTCCTCGTCGCGCTCGAACCCCTCGAGGTAGTCCACGAGTCGCACGACGGGACCTCGGGTCCCGACCGACTTCAACCGTGCGCCACCTCGGTGGAAGTGGTCGGCGTGCCCGTGTTCGGCGGCGGAGCGCCAGCCCGTCGACGGGGGAGCGCTCGATCGGCCCGCGAGGCCTCACTCCTCGGACCGCGACATCGCCGGCGCTTCCGGGAGCGAGCCCGCCTCGGCTCCCCGGGACTGGACGAGGACCACGCCGCCCAGCACCAGGACGCCCCCCGCGACGACGGACGCCGTGACCGGTTCGCCGAGCAGCACCGCGCCGAGCGCGACCGTGACCAGGGGTTCGGCGGTGCTGACCACCCCGACCCGGCTGGCCTCCAGTCGGGACACGCCCTCGTAGAACAGGAGGTGCGGTATCACCGTCGAGACGACGGCGATTCCGAGCACCACGCTCCACTCGTCGCGGCCGGTCGGGAGCGCGAGGCCGCCGTCGAGCACGCCGAAGACGAGCATGCTCGCCGTCGCACCGACGAGGATGCCGATCATGAGCGCCCGTGGTGCGAGCGACGGCGACAGCACCCGGCTCCCGGTCGTGTAGACGGCGTAGCACAGCGCCGCCCCGACGGCCAGCCCGACCCCGATCGGGTCGACCCCGACCGTGCCGGTCCCGACGACGAGCACGATGCCGCCGGTCACCAGGCCGAGCGCGACGAGCTTCCGTCGCGTCACGGCCTCGTCGAGGAGCGCCACCGACAGGACCACGACGAACGTCGGGTAGGTGTAGAGGACGATGGTGGCGATGCCGGCGGTGAGGAACCGCAACGAGACGAAGTAACACACCGTCATCGCGGTGTACACCACGCCGAGCCCGAGCGTCGCCCCCCAGTCGCGCCCCGAACCCGGGAACGCCCACCCCCTGGCCACCCCGAGGCCGACCACCACGAGCGTGGCGACCGCGAACCGGACGGGCAGCAGCGTCGCAAGGTCGAGGTCGATCGTCACCGCTATCTCGCCAAAGATCCCGATGGTCCCGAACCCGGCGGCCGCACCGAACACCAGGATCGCCCCGACGGTGGCCTCGCGCACGTCGGTGTGACTCGACCGTGGCACGTATCAGTGTTGTCGAGCGGGCCCGGCCGCTACCGCCGGAACGGGACGCGAGCGAGAACCTACGAGTGGATGCCCATCGCCTCGATCTGCTCCTGGTAGCGGTTGCGGATGGTGACCTCGGTCACCT
>CAYWNQ010000022.1:0-8851 GCA_964459695.1 uncultured Halobacteriales archaeon
CCGACTGCCGAGCGGGGAGCGAAGCGACCCGCGAGCGGAGCGAGCGAGGAGCGCAACGAGCCGCAGCCGTCGAGCGGGCGGGGGCTTTCCAGCGGTACTCCTAGGTTCAAGCACGAGGAGCGGTCGGCGAGGCGGTTGCGGTACGGTCGGGCGGGCGGGGGCTTTCCGGCGGTGCTCCGAGCCTCATTCACGAGATGCGGTCGGCAGTCGCGGTCGGCTCTCCGAGAGTCGGTCCAGCGCTCCGGAGCCTCCCGGTACGACCATCGCCAGTCACCCCGCCACTTCCACCCCGGAACCCGAGCCTTCTTCACCGCCGGCGGGCAGCCCACGCACATGGCTTCGGGCATCGTGGGGGAGTACCGCGCCCTCGAGCGCGAGACCGACGCGGACCTCCTGGCGATGCAGATGGGCGACTTCTACGAGTTCTTCGGCGACGCGGCGCGGCTGGCGAGCGAGGAGCTGGACCTCAAGATCTCCAAGCGCACCGCGGGCGGCGAGCGCTACGAGATGGCCGGCGTCCCCGTCGACGAGCTCCGGCCGTACCTCCGGGCGCTGGTCGAGCGCGGCTACAGCGTCGCCGTGGCCGACCAGCACGAGGGCAGCGACGGCGACCCCGAGCGCGAGGTCGGCCGTGTCGTCACGCCGGGGACGCTGCTGGACCCCGCCGGCGACGACGCCCGGTACCTCGCGGCGGTGGTCCGCGAGAGCGACGGGCGGCTGGGGCTCTCCTTCCTCGACGTCTCGACCGGTCGGTTCCACGTCACCGCCGTCGGGGACGCCGACGCGGCGGTGGCCGAGCTCGCGCGGTTCGGGCCGACCGAGTTCCTGCCCGGCCCCGAGGTCCGCACCGACGACGCGCTGCTCGGGCGGGTCAGAGAGGTGGTCGACGCCAGCCACACGCTCCACGACACCGAGGCGTTCGCGCAGGGGCGGGCGGCCCACGCCGTCGCCGAGCAGTTCGGCGAGGCCGCCGACGGGCTCGGCCTCGACGACGTCGCGACCCGCGCCGCGGGCGCCGCGCTGGACTACGTCGCGTCGACCGGCGCCGGCGCGCTGGCCTCGGTGACGCGGCTGGGCGCCTACCGGCCCGACGACCACGTGACGCTGGACGCGACGACGCGGCGCAACCTGGAGCTGACCGAGCCGATGGCCGGCGACGGCGACGACGGCTCGCTGCTGGCGACGCTCGACCACACCGAGACGGCGGCGGGCGGGCGGCTGCTGGCCGAGTGGCTGGGCCGCCCGCTGCAGGACCGCGCGGAGCTTTCCGACCGCCAGGACGCCGTCGCGGCGCTTTCCGCCGACGCGATGGCCCGCGACCGGGTGCGGGAGACGCTGGCCGGCGCCTACGACGTCGAGCGGCTGGCCTCCCGGGCCGCCGCCGGCAGCGCCGACGCCGGCGACCTCGCCCGGCTCCGGGACACGCTCGGCCTGCTGCCAGAGCTCCGCGAGGCGGTCGCCGCCTCGACGGAGCTGGCCGACTCGCCGGTGGCCGACCGGCTGGAGGCGGTCGACGACGCCACCGTCGCCGACTGCCACGCCGAGCTGGCGGACGCGCTGGTCGACGACCCGCCGGCGGCGACCGCCGGCACCGGCATCGTCGCCCGCGGCTACGACGACGACCTCGACGAGGTGGTCGAGCGCCACGAGGCGGTCCGCGAGTGGCTCGACGGGCTCGCCGACCGCGAGAAGCGCCGCCACGGTCTCACCCACGTCACCGTCGACCGGACCAAGACCGACGGCTACTACATCCAGGTGGGCAAGAGCGAGGCCGACCAGGTGCCCGACGACTACGAGAGCATCAAGACGCTGAAGAACTCCGAGCGGTTCGTCACCGACGAGCTCCGCGAGCGCGAGCGCGAGGTGCTCCGGCTGGAGGAGCGCCGCGCCGAGCGCGAGGCCGCGCTGTTCGCCGACCTCCGCCAGTCCGTCGGCGAGCGGGCCGACCGGCTCCAGGCCGTCGGCCGGGCGCTGGCCGAGCTGGACGTCCTCGCCGCGCTTGCCCACCACGCCGCCCGCCAGGACTGGTGCCGGCCGGCGCTGTCGGACGGCGACGCCCTCCACGTCGAGGCGGGCCGCCACCCGGTCGTCGAGCGCACGACGGAGTTCGTCCCCAACGACCTCCACCTCGACCGCGACCGGCGGTTCCTGGTCGTCACCGGCCCGAACATGAGCGGCAAGTCCACATACCTCCGGCAGGCGGCGCTGGTGACGCTGCTGGCGCAGGTCGGAAGCTTCGTCCCCGCCGACGCCGCCGAGGTGGGGCTGGTCGACGGCATCTACACCCGGGTCGGCGCCATGGACGAGCTCGCCCAGGGCCGGTCGACGTTCATGGTCGAGATGCAGGAGCTGTCGAACATCCTCCACTCCGCGACCGACGAGTCGCTGGTCATCCTCGACGAGGTGGGCCGGGGCACCGCGACCTACGACGGCATCTCCATCGCGTGGGCCGCGACGGAGTACCTCCACAACGAGGTGGCCGCCAAGACGCTGTTCGCGACCCACTACCACGAGCTGACGACGCTGGCCGACCACCTCGAGCGCGTCGAGAACGTCCACGTCGCGGCCGAGGAGGACGGCGAGGACGTCACCTTCCTCCGGCGGGTCCAGCCGGGCGCGACCGACCGGAGCTACGGCGTCCACGTCGCCGACCTGGCGGGGGTGCCCGACCCCGTCGTCTCCCGGGCGCGGACGGTGCTCGCCCGGCTCCGGGCCGACCGGGCCATCGAGGCCAAGGGTGCCGGCGGGGGCGAGACCGTCCAGGCGGTCTTCGACCTCGGGCGCGGGGGCTTCCGGGGCAGCGCGTCGCCCGACGGCGGCGACGGCCCCGACCTCCCCCCGGAGAGCCGCGCGGTGCTCGAGGAGCTCAGGACGACCGACGTCGAGGAGACGCCGCCGGTGGAGCTGCTGGGCCGGGTCGAGGAGTGGCAGCGCCGGCTGGACGGCGAGTAGTCAGGGCGGCTGGCGCTCGACGGTGTAGCCGTCGGCGGCGAGCGCGTCGGTGATGGGCGTGACGTGGTCCTCGGCGAGGCCCTCCCGGGGGTGCAGCGTGGCGTCGTCCGGCCCGGCGTCGAACTCGTAGGAGATCGCCAGCGGCTCGCCGTGGGCGTCCCGGCCGACGAGTTCGACCAGGACCACCCCCTCGTAGCGGTAGGTCGAGACCGAGATGACCTCGTTCACGTGCACGTGGTGTGCGGGACGCACCAAATATCCCCGTCAGCCGCGGCGCGGACGGGCGTCGGACACGGGACGAGCGGCTCACGCCGACCCCGGCCGGAGGCCGACCGACGCCGACCACGCCAGCGCGGCGAGTTGGCGCACGTCGGGCACGGTCGCCCGTCGCAGGCGGGCGAGGCCGGCGCCGAACCGCCCCGCCCGGAAGTACGCCTTGGCGAGGAAGAACTCGTGGACGGCGGTGACGGGATGGCCCGCCCGCTCGAGGGCAGCCACGGTCTCGTCGTGCTTGTCCAGGAACGCCGTCCGGGCGCGCTCCTCGGTCTCGACGGCGGCGTAGCCGGTCTCGTAGAGGTCGACGAGTGGCTCGTCCACGCAGACGAGCCGCCCCGCACGGAGCACGCCCAGCAGGTAGTCCAGGTCCTCCAGCATCTCGAACCGCTCGTCGAACCGCACGTCCCGCGCGTCGTCGCCACACACAAGCAGCGTCGAGCCGGGGTTGAACGCGACGCGCATCGCCAGGACCGCCGGGACCAGCTCCTCGCCGCCCTCCGCACCAACCCGCCCGGGGACGAGCCGCTCGACGGCGCCCGTCAGGGCGTCCGACCGGTGGGTGACGGCGTCGCAGTAGACCGCGACGGCGTCGTCGCCGGCGGCCGCGAGCCGGTCGAGCTGGCGCTCGAGCTTCGCGGGGCGCCAGGCGTCGTCGGAGTCCAGGAACGCGACGTGGTCGCCTCGCGCGGCGTCCAGACCGGTGTTGCGGGCGGCGCTCACGCCCCTGTTCTCCGGGTGGCGGCGGTAGCGGACGCGGGGGTCCTCGTAGCCCTCGACCAGGTCCGCGACCGGCGCCGTCGAGCCGTCGTCGACCACCACGACCTCCAGGTCCGCGACGGTCTGGTCGAGGACGCTGTCGAGGGCGCGGGCCAGGGGGTCGACGCGGTCGTAGACTGGCACGACGACGCTGACGAGAGGACCCCCACTCACGGCTCGGCGGTTCGCGGGCGACGGGAAAACCGTTGGGGGTTCAGTAGTCCCGCGCCAGCAGCTGGATGTCCCAGCTGTCGGGGTCGGCGAGGCTCCGGCCACCCACCGTCCACGAGCCGTCGACCCCGCGGACGACCAGGTCCGTCGAGTAGCTGAATCCCGGGACCAGCCGCGAGGAGACGAACCCGGCCGACCAGAGCGTGGCGGCGTCCATGCTGGCCGGCAGCCACGAACAGACGAACTCGCGGTCCCGGTGGTCCGCGACGATGGCTCGCAGCGCCGCGCGGACGGCGTCGGCGTCCGCGTCGAACGGGAGCACGTCGCGGACGACCACCGTCCCGTCGCGCTCGCTGACGACCACGGCAGTGGCAACCTCCCCGTCTTCGCACACCAGATACGCCGAGAAGTCGTCGAGGGGGTCGGCGGTCCGCCAGTCGTAGAACTCGACGGTCCGCCGGACGTGGATCCCGTCGGGTACGGCGCTCCCGTAGAGCGACGCGAGTCGTCCCGTCGGTGGCTCGGCCGCGACGGTCACGTCGAACCGATCCCGGCCCGGGCCGATCCGGTCGAGGGCAGCGGTCCAGCCGCCGTGCGCGGCCAGCCCGAGCCGGCGTGCGGCCCGCCGGAGCGACGAGGCGCGATTCGCGGGTGGCGGTGACAGCGGCCGGACGTACAGCGGATTCGAGACGACACGGCGGCCCCATTGGCGGTAGGCCGCCGTCGGGATCTCCCCCGGGAAGCCGAAGAACAGCAGCGGTTCGTCCGAGAGTTCGGTGTCCAGGTCGACCATCCGCCCGTGGAGACCCGCTCTGCGATGGTCGGGGTGGACCATCAGGTCGGTCGACTGGACCCCGAGGCGTCGTTCGCCACCGAGCATCATCTCCAGGCCGACGTGGCCCTTGGCGCCCACGACGTCCTCGCCCTGGGTCGCAACGATCACGGGCACACCCTCGAGGTACGGGTTCTCCAGGAACTTCCAGTCGAACACCGACCGGTCGACCCCACGCGGCCACGTGCCGAAGACCTCCCGGTGGAGCGCCAAAATCTCCGGAACGTCGGCCTCGGTCGCCAGCCGTACCGTGTAGTCGCCGTGCCGTATCGGCCCCGTGCCGGAGAACACCCCCATTGGAGTGGCCTCGGCCGGCCAGCCCCTAAACCTCCGGTTCCGCGGTCACTGGTGGGGGTACCTGACGGCGTTGAGCGCATCGCCGAGCGGCGTGAGCTCCCACAGCAGCCGCCGACGCGGCACGTGGGCGTGCAGCCGGGGCAGGTCGTGGCCGTCGGTGGCGGGGTCGACGGTGCGGTGGCTGGTGGTGACCGAGACGTCGTGGGTCTCGCGCACCAGCCGCCGGGCCCGGTCGGTCGCCGTCCCGTAGGGGTAGCTGAAGGCGGTGACCTCGACGCCGAACCGGTCCTCCAGCCGCTCGCGGGCCGTCGCGACCTCCCGGTGGATGGCGTCGGGGTCCTCGACGGCGGCGAGGTCGGCGTGGGTGAGCGAGTGGTTGCCGAGGGAGACCAGCGGCTCGGCGGCGAGCTCGGCCACCTCCGGCTCGGCCAGCAGCCGGTCGGCGGCGGTCGCGGTGCCGTGGCGCCGGGCGACCGTCGCGCGGTCCCGGCCGCCGAGGAACCCCGGGTTGAGGAACAGGGTGACCGGGACGTCGAATTCCCTGACGACGGGCAGGACCTCGGTGTAGGCCGACCGCATGCCGTCGTCGACGGTGAGCGCGAGCCGGCCGGCCTCGTCCGACGCGGCGAGGTCCGACAGCGCGACGAACTCGAACCGATCGGACAGCCGCGCGACGTCGGTCCGGAACCGGCGGCGCGAGACGGTGCCGAACAGGCCGTCGGCGTCGCCGATGGCGTGGTACACCAGGACGCCGCTGCCGGGCGAGCCGCCCACGCCCGTCCGGTCGTGGAGCCGGGCCGCCGTCGACGCGACGGCGTCGAAGCCCGCACGGGCCAGCCGGGTGGCTCCCCGACCGTCGCCACGCCCCATGCCGCCCGTTGCCCCGTTGTGTCGTCCCGTCAGATACTCTACGGGCGTCCAGCCGCTGCATAACGGTTTCGCTCCGGCGGCTACCACCGGCGTGCGAGGTCGGCGAGGTAGTCGGCGTACTCCGCGACCGCCGCGGCCCAGGTCGGTCCACCCGCCCGGCAGGCCGCCGCGCGTCGTTCGAGCGCGGCTGGACCGTGCGGCGACGCCAGCCGCAGCATGGCGAACACCGGCGACGTGGCGGGGTCGCCGCCGTCCGTGGCCGCCTCGAGCACCCGCTCGCGGACGTCGTCGGGGGCCATGTCGAGCGTGATTCCCGAGCCCGGAACGCTCTTGGCCATCTTGGGGTGGTCGCCGAGCCCGCTCACCATCCGGGCGTGGAGTCCGGCGACGGTACCCGCGACCCCGGCGTCGCGGGCGAACGCGCGGGTCGCCGGCGCCAGGACGTGCTCGTCGATTCCGAGGGCGACGACGACCTGGTCGTACCCCCCGTCGGCGAGCGGGTGGAGGAAGTCCGCGAGGTGCAGCAGCGTGCTGTGGGTCGCGGCGGCCTCGGAGGTCGGTCCGGCCCGGTCGGAGGCGGCCGCCTCGTAGTCAGCGGCGACCGCCGCCTCCCAGTCGGTGGGGTCGGGGTCGGGCCAGTAGTCGCCCGCGTCGGGCGCGTAGTGGGGTGCAAGCAGGTGGGCCGTCCGCATCGCCCCGGTGCCCGCCGACTGGGTGCGCAGCACGCCCTGGTCGGGGTCGAAGCCCAGCTCGAGGGCCAGCGACCGGTAGCGGGCGGCCAGCCGCCGGACCTCCGCCAGGTCCGCGCCGGCGTGGTAGGGCTCGAGGTCGGCCAGCACCAGCTGGACGTCGAGGCCGGCGTCCTGGAGGAGGCGGGCGTTGTGGAGCTGGCCGAGGGTGCCGACGTGGGGCGGGCCCGTCATCCCGACCCCCGTCACAACCAGCGTCGCGCGGTCGGTGGCCCGCTCGAGGGCGTCGCCGTCGTCGACGGCGGCGAACTTGCGTCGGAGGTGGCTCGCCGGGACGTCGCCGAGGCCGACGTCGACCGCGTCGTAGCCGAAGCGCTCGCGGATCTCCCGGTAGTGGGTGGTGAGGTCGGGCACGGGCGGCGGTTCGGGGGCGGGATACAAGTGTTGATCTGTGACGTGGCACCGTGGCACGTCCGTCAGACCAAGGGGTCGGCCCGCAGCCGTCTCTCGGTGCCCTCACTCCGCGGCCGTGACGCCACGGACCTCGAACCGGGCGCCCCCATCCGCCGCGTCCGTCGCGGCGACGCGCCAGCCGTGGGCCTCGGCGATGTCGGCGACGATGGAGAGGCCGAGTCCGGTCCCCGTCTCCGAGGTGGTGTAGCCGTGGTCGAACACGCGGTCGCGGTCCTCCGGGGAGATGCCCGGGCCGTCGTCGGCGACGTAGAATCCGTCGTCCAGGCCCCCGACTGTCACCGCGACGGGCGACCCGTCGGCCCCCGACGCCGGTCGGCCGGCCACACCTCCCCACTCGACGCTGTTCCGGAAGAGGTTGTCGAGCAGCTGGCGGAGCCGGTCGGGGTCGGCGAGGACCCGGCCGGGGTCGGCGACCGTCAGCGTCGCGTCGGCGGTGTCGAGTCCCGCCCAGGCCTCCCGCGCGAGGGCCGCCACGTCGACCGGCGTCGTCTCCTCGACCGTGCGTCCCTCCCTGGCGAGCGAGAGGAGGTCGTCAACCAGCGTCTCCATGCGCTCGAGCGCGTCGCGTGCGGGCTCCAGGTCGTCGACGTCGCCGGTCTCGACCGCGCGGGCGACGTAGCCGTCGGCCACCGCCAGCGGGTTCCTGAGGTCGTGGGAGACGACCGACGCGAACCGGTCGAGCCGCTCGTTCTGTCGCTCGAGCTCGCGCTCGTAGCGCTTCTGGGTCGTGACGTCCCGGAACGCGCTGACGGTGCCCGAGAACGAGCCCTCCTCCAGCGGCAGCAGCGCGGTGTAGACCTCGTGGTGGAGCGTCTCGCCGTCGGGGAGGTGTGTCTCGACCTGGTAGCTCGCGCGGCTGGTGTCGGACTCCGAGGAGAGCAGGTCCCGCACGGTGTCGAGGTAGGTCTCGGCGGTCGCCTGGTCGTAGTAGCCCGCCTCGATGAGCTCCGGGAACGGCCGGCCGACCAGCCACTCGCGGTCGACGCCCAGCGTCTCGGGGTAGACCCCGTTGGTCCAGGTGATGACGGCCTCGTCGTCCATCGTGAACAGGCCGACGGGCGTGGTCTCGGCGATGGTCTCGTACTGGGCCAGCTCCCGCTCGCGCTCGCGACGCTCGGTGACCTCCCGGACCACCCCGACCGTCCCCTTGAACTCCCCGTCCTCCACCACCGCCGAGAAGTTCGCCTCGACCCACCGGGGCTCGCCGTCGGGCCCCGGGAGCTGGAGCTCGTGGCGCACCCGGTCGGTCCGGCCGCTGACGAGGCGGTCGGCGATGAGCTCCTCGACGGCCTCCACGTCCTCCTCGGCGAGGAACGTCCCCGCCGGCTCGCCCAGCAGCTCCTCGCGGGACCGGCCGACGAACTCGACCATCGCGTCGTTCACGAGCTGGACCGTCCCGTCCGGCGCGATCCAGTACAGCGGGTCGGCCACGGCATCAAGCAGGGTCCGCGCGGGCATCCACTCGGAGCCCTCGCTCGGCATGGGAGGGGATACGGAGCGTGGAGGTTAACGGTTGCGGGACGTATCGGGGGCA
>CAYWNQ010000022.1:8951-17788 GCA_964459695.1 uncultured Halobacteriales archaeon
GCTCCGAGCGGTGGATTGATACCGCGTACTCCCCTCCTCCCGCCCGAACCGATGCCCGGCGACATCAGGGAGCTCGACCAGGCCACCGTCGACCGGATCGCCGCCGGCGAGGTTGTCGAGCGGCCCGCGTCGGTGGTCAAGGAGCTCGTCGAGAACGCGCTGGACGCCGACGCCGGCCGGGTCGACGTCGCGGTCGCCGAGGGGGGCACCGAGCGCATCGAGGTCCGCGATGACGGCGTCGGGATGACCGAGGCCGAGGTCCGCGCGGCGGTCCGCGAGCACACCACCTCCAAGCTCCGGGACGTGGCGGAGCTCTCGGCGGGCGTGGGCACGCTTGGCTTCCGCGGCGAGGCGCTGCACGCCATCGGCGCCGTGTCGCGGACGACCATCCGGACCCGCCCCCGTGACGGCGACCGGGGGACCGAGCTCCGGCTCGCGGGCGGGGAGGTCCGCGACGTCGGCCCGGTCGGCCGGGGGCCGGGCACCACGGTCGTCGTCGAGGACCTGTTCCGCGACGTGCCGGCCCGCCGGAAGTACCTCAAGACCCGCGCCACGGAGTTCGAGCACGTCAACCGGGTGGTCGCGGGCTACGCGCTGGCCCGGCCCGACGTGGCGGTGACGCTGACCCACGACGGCCGGGAGACGTTCGCCACCCCGGGCGACGGCGACCGCCGGTCGGCGGTGCTCTCGGTCTACGGCCGGGAGGTCGCCGACGCGATGGTGGCCGTCGACCACGAGCCCGAGGGGCCCGTCGAGCGGGTCCACGGCCTGGTCTCGCACCCCGAGACCACGCGGGCCGACGCCCGCTACGTCAACAGCTACGTCGACGGCCGGTACGTGACCTCCGGGACCGTCAGGGAGGCCGTCCGTGCGGCCTACGGGCGCCAGCTCGCCGGCGACCGGTATCCCTTCGCGGCGCTGTTCGTCGAGGTGCCGCCCGGCGAGGTGGACGTCAACGTCCACCCCCGGAAGCTCGAGGTCAGGTTCGCGGCCGAGGAGGCCGTCCGCGACGCGGTCGAGGACGCGGTCGAGGCGGCGCTGCTGGACGCCGGGCTGCTGCGGTCGTCGGCGCCGCGCGGGAAGTCCGCGCCCGAGCAGACCGAGATACGCCCGGGCGACGGCGCGACCGGGCCCGAGCGCCCGTCCGGGGCGACCGACCGGGAGCCCGGCGACGCCGGGTCGCCAGCCGATCCCGCCGGGTCGGAGCCGACCGCGACCGCCGACACGGAGTCCGTCCGTGGACCGCCCGGCCACGCCGCGACGGCCCCCGACCGGTCGGCCGAGGGGGCGGGTGATGGGGACGTCGACACCGGGCCCGGGGCGGGTAGCCCGCTCGGACCCGGCACCGACCACCACGCCCCGCCGACCCAGCTGACCCTGGAGGCCGACGCCGTCGACGCCGAGCGGTCGTTCGACCGGCTGCCCCGGATGCGGCTGCTCGGCCAGGTCGAGGACACCTACCTCGTCGCCGAGACCGACGACGGGCTGGTGCTGGTCGACCAGCACGCCGCCGACGAGCGCGTGCGCTACGAGCGGCTCCGCGAGCGGTTCGACGGCGACGTGGCCTCCCAGGCCCTGGCCTCGCCGGTCGACGTCTCGCTGACGCCCGGGGAGGCCGAACTGCTACGGGCCCACGGCGAGGCGCTGGCGGAGCTCGGGTTCAGCACCGACCTCCGCGAGGACGGCGAGCCCCACGCGCGCGTCCACACGGTCCCCGCGCTGCTCGCCGACGAGGGCCCGGCGCTGGCCCGGGAGGTCCTGGGGGCGTTCGTGTCGGGCGACCCCGGCGAGCCCGTCGCCGACCGCGTCGACGCGCTGCTGGGCGACATGGCCTGCAAGCCCGCCATCACGGGCAACGAGTCGCTGTCCGCCGGCACGACCCTCGAGCTGCTCGCCGCGCTGGACGACTGCGAGAACCCCTGGGCCTGCCCCCACGGGCGGCCGGTGCTGGTGGAGCTGTCCAGCGACGAGCTGGCGGCGCGGTTCGAGCGGGACTACCCAGGTCACGGGTGACGCCGTCGGGTCGCCCGGCCCGTTCCGCGTCCCCTGGGCCACGGCGCCCCGCCCGGTGCACGGCGATCCGTGCCACGTCGTGACGTGCCACCGCGCGCGAGCCCTCGACCCCCGGAAGACGGGGGAGACGGCCCGCGATTCCGCCGGGGGCCGGCCCGGAACCGAGCCGGATTTCGCCGGCCCTTTTTGGTCCGGGCCTGGGATTCTCTGGCACGTTCGGCCAGCTAGCTTATGACGCCCGATGGGTTGAACCCGACCTGCAATGAAGGTCAAAACAATCGCAATCGCGGCACTGCTCGTGCTTGCGAGCACCGCACCGGCCGCAGTCGCGGCCACGACGGCGTCGTCCCAGGCCGAGAGCTCGGCCTACTCCGGGGGCCACGTCGTCTTCGAGACGACCAACAGCGCGGTCGTCGACTACCAGGTCGACGGCACGACAGTCGTCGAGAACCTGACCGTCCAGTCGGCCAGCGAGGCCGACGCCGAGGGCGGGATCGACCTCGGTGGCATCGTGCAGCTCTCGGGCGCCGGCATCTCGGTGGGCACCACGGCGAACACCCACGCGGTGGTCACCACCGACAGCGGCGCCCAGCTCCGCGCCCACGACAACGAGAACGGCGTCCTGGTCGTCGCCAGCGGTGACAGCAGCCAGGTCGTCCACGCCAACGTCTCCGGCTCGAGCGACGTCGAGGCCCGGAGCGACAGCCGGGTCGTCGTCGAGAACGACGACGGCACCCACGGCACCTTCATCGTCGTGGGCGACGGCGAGGTGGCGGTCGACCAGCAGGGCAACGTCACCGCCCGCGTCCAGAGCGAGGGGCGGCTGGTGTACCGCCAGTACGACGAGGAGCGCAGTGACACCGAGAGGACGACCGAGCGGCTGATCGCCAACGGCACCGCGACCGCCGAGGTCTACTACCAGCAGGCCAGCGAGAGCGGCGAGGACGGCGGCCAGCACGCCGCCGATGTCGTCAACTACGGCAGCGAGACAACCGTCGAGGTGACCTCAAAGACCGAGTCCGAGCTCAACATGACGGTCACCCGGACGGCGAGCCAGGGCAAGGTCGTCGTGACCCACGCCTCGGAGGCCGCCATGGAGAGCACCGGTGACATGCAGGTGTACGTCGACGGCGAGGCCGCCGCGCAGGCCCAGTCCTACAACGAGGTCGTCGCGGCCACGGAGGGCGACGGCGGGTCGGCCTACATGGTCCGCCAGTCCGCCAGCGCGGAGGCCGCGACCCAGGTCGTGGTCGGCGTCAACCACTTCTCGGCGCGTGACGTGTCGATGCAGTCGACCGACGACGGCTCGAGCGGGTCGAACAGCGCCAGCAACGAGACCGACGCCAGCCCCACCGACGGGAGCGGTCCCGGCTTCGGCGTCGTCGCCGCCATCGCCGCGCTCGGCGCGGCACTGATCGCCGCCCGCCGGCTGTAGCCACCGGTCGAGCGCGACCGGCAAATTCTGCGGTTTCCGACCGTGTGTGGCGTGTCACTCCCACGCACGTCGGCCACAAGGTTTCTTGTGTGGCTGTGTTTCAGCCCGACGTGCAAATGAAACGAACCTCCGTCGCCGTCGCGGCGCTGCTCGTGCTCGCGAGCCTGGCGCCCATGGCGGCCACGGCGACGACGAGTACACAGAGCGAGGCCTACTCCCAGACACACGTCACGTTCGACACGACCAGCAGCGCCGTCGTCGACTACCAGGTCGACGGCGCCACGGTGCTGGAGAGCGTCAGGGTCGAGTCCGCCGGCGGTGGCGGCCTCGGTGGGGGCCTGGAGGGCGCGGTCGGCCTCGACGGCAGCGGCATCTCCCTGTCGGCGACCGCCGCGACGACCGCGACGATCGAGAGCGAGAGCGGCGCGACGCTGACCGCACACGACAACGGCAACGGCGTGCTGGTCGTCACCAGCGGTAGCGGCGAGCAGGTCGTCGAGGTCGGCGTCGCCGGCTCCGCGTCCGCCGAGGGCGACAGCCGGGTCGTCGTCGACGACGGTGACGGCACCCACGGCACCTTCATCGTGGTCGGCGACGGCAGCGTCGCCGTCAACGAGCAGGGCAACGTCTCGGCGACCGTCTCCGGCGAGAGCAAGCTCGTCTACCGGCAGTACGAGGGCGACCGCGACGCCTCTGACCGGACCCAGGAGCGCTTCATCGCCAACGGCACCGCCACCGCCGAGGTCTACTACCAGCAGACCGGCGAGGGCGGCGACCGTGCCGCCGACGTCGTCGAGTACGGCAGCGACACCACCGTCGAGGTCACCAGCCAGACCGAGTCCGAGCTCAACATGACGGTCACGCGGACGGAGAGTCAGGGCAAGGTCGTCGTGACCCACGTCTCCGACGCCGCGATGTCCGGCGCCAGCGACGCCCAGGTGTTCGTCGGCGGCGAGGCCGCCGCCGAGGCCGACGCCTACAGCGAGGTCGTGGCCGCCACGGAGGGCGGCAGCGAGTCGGCCTACCTGGTCCGCAGCTCCGGCAGCGCCGAGGCGACCTCCGAGGTCGTGGTCGGCGTGAACCACTTCTCGAGCCGGTCGATGTCCGTCCAGGGCGGCGAGGACGACGGCTCCACCGGGATGTTCGGCCCCGGCTTCGGCGTCGTGGCCGCCGTGGTGGCGGTGGGCGTCGCGCTGCTGGTCGGCCGCCGGCTGTAGCGGAACGCCGGTTCGGTATTGTCGCGGGTATTTTTCGGACCAAGCAGCGGTAGCGTGGGGCGTGCCGCCGGGGAAGACCCGACGCGGGCGACGGCAGGCGGCCTGCGCACCGCAACCACCGAGGAGTCCCGCGCCAGCAGGTGGGGAGCGACAGCTCTCCCACCGCCCGTTCGAGCCGAACGTTCAACTCCCGTCCACCCCTCGACCGCGACATGCACGTCGTCATCGTCGGTGCCTACGGTAGCGCCGGGGCCGCCGTGGCCGACCGCCTGGCCGACGCCCCCGAGGTCGACCTGACGCTGGTCGACGGCGGCGACCCCGGCGGCGGGCTCTGCATCCTGCGGGGATGCATGCCCTCCAAGGAGCTGCTGTCGGCCACCGCCACGCGGCTCGAGGTCCGCCACGACGAGCGGCTTGGCGAGCCGCCCGACGTCGACCTCGGGACCGTCGTCGACCGGAAGGACGCCCACACGGGCGACTGGGCGGCCCACCGCCGCGAATCGATCCACGGTCTCACCGACCGCGACGGCGTCCGGTTCGTCGGCGCCGACGCGCGGTTCGTCGACGACCGCACCCTCGTCGCCGGCGGCGAGCGCCTGGATGCCGACTACGTGGTCGTCGCCACCGGCTCGACGCCGACCCTGCCCGACCTCGAGGGCATCGACGAGGTCGAGCCACGCACGAGCGCCGACGTTCTCGACGCCACCGAGGTCCCCGACTCGGGCGTCGTGATGGGTTTCGGCTACGTCGGCCTGGAGCTGGTGCCGTACCTCGCGGAGCTCGGCGTCGACCTCACCGTCGTCGAGCACGACGACCGCCCGCTCGACGAGGCCGACCCGGCGTTCGGCGACGCCCTCCTCGACCTCTACCGCGAGCAGTTCGGCGTCGAGGTGGTGACCGACGCCCGCGAGCGGGCCGTCGAGCCCACCGACGAGGGCGTGGCGCTGCGCCTCGACACCGCCGACGGCGAGCGCACGGTCCGGGCGGCGGCGCTGTACGCCTTCACCGGTCGCAGCCCGACACTCGACGGGCTGGGCCTCGACGCGACGTCGCTCGAGCCGGGCGCCGACTGGGTCGACGACACGCTGCAGGCCGCCGGCGACGACCGCGTGTTCGTCGTCGGCGACGCCAACGGCGTCGACCCGGTGCTCCACGTCGCCAAGGAGGAGGGCCACGTCGCCGCCGACAACGTCCGCCGCCACGCCCGCGGCGAGGCGCTGCGGTCCTACGACCGGGTCCACCACCACGTGGTGTTCACGGCCAGTGGCGTCTACCCCTACGCCCGCGTGGGCCACGCCGCGTGGTCCGCCGACGCGGCCGGCATCGAGTACGTCGCCGTCGAGCGCGAGGCCGCCGACGACGGCGTCTTCGCGGCCAAGTCCGTTCCCGAGGGGCTGGCGAAGCTGCTGGTCGCGCCCGACGGCACGGTGCTTGGCTACCAGGGACTGCACCACCACGCCGACGCGATGGCCAAGACGATGCAGCTGGCCGTCGAGCTCGAGCTGGACGTCCGGGAGATCCCCGACCGGTCCTACCATCCGACGACGCCCGAGATACTCGACGGGCTCGTCCGGGACGCAGCCGACGCGGTCGGCGAGTGAGCGCCGGGCCGTGGCCTTCGGGGCCGTGCTGCCGGTCGAGAACCTGGTGGCCATCTACTTCTTCTTCAGCATGGCCGATCTGTACTCCGGCGACCCGGTGGTCCAGCAGGCTGTGCTCGTGCTCCGGTCACTGCAGCTCCTGGCGGTGGCGTTCCTGACCTACGTCACGATGCAGTGACCGGTTGTCCGGCGACGCCGGTCGGGGCGACCGGGCGCCGTCCTCACGCCGTCCGGGGTTCCTTGGCCTTCGGGCGGAGGTTCGCGTAGCCGCACTTCCGGCAGCGCTCGGCGCGCTCGGGGTTCCGGGCGTTGCACCGCATGCAGATGAGCTTGTCGAGGGTGCGGGCCTCGGCCTCGTCGAAGTTCGCCATGGACGGGTGGTCGCCGTCGGCGGGGTTAACGCTTGTCCTTCGCGGGCAAACCGTTAGGAGCCACGGGCCCCCAGCCCGCCCATGGCACTCTACGACCGGCTCGCCGACCGCGAGGTCGCCGTCGAGGGGTGGGACCTCCGCCGTCGATCCCGGGAGACGCCAGCCTTCGAGCGCGTGACCACGACGGTTGTCGCCACCGGCGAGGGCGCGACGGGCCGCGGCGAGGACGTGACCTACGACGCGCCAGATCACGACGCGTTCCGGGCCGACCCGCCGGGGCTCCCGACCGGCCGCTTCACGCTCGAGGGGTTCTCCGCGGCGCTCGCCGACGTCGACCTGTTCCCCGAGGACCCCGAGCGGGCGGTGTCGCGGGACTATCGCCGGTGGGCCGTCGAGTCGGCGGCGCTGGACCTCCTGCTGCGCCAGGCCGACACCGACCTCGGCGCCGCGCTCGACCGCGACTACGACCCCGTCGCCTTCGTGGCCTCGACGCGGCTGGGCGACCCGCCGACCACCGACCGCGTCGACGCCATCCGCGAGCGGGTCCCCGACGCCGCGTTCAAGCTCGACCCCGAGCCGTCCTGGGACGACGACCTGCTCGTCGCGCTGGCCGAGGTCGACGTCCGGATCGTCGACCTGAAGGGCCAGTACGAGGGCATCGAGGTCGAGGGGTCCGGCGACCCCGCCTTCTACCGGCGGGTGCTGTCGGCGTTCCCCGACGCCGTCGTCGAGGACCCGGTCGTCGACGACGACACCCGACCGGTGCTCGGAGAGCTCGCCGCCGACCGGGTGTCCTGGGACGCGCCGGTCCACGGCCTCGACGACGTGCTCGAGGCCCCCGTCGAGCCCGCGTGGCTCAACGTCAAGCCCTCGCGGTTCGGCACCGTCGCGAGCCTGCTCGAGACGGTCGAGCACTGCCTCGCGGCGGACATCCCGATGTACGGCGGTGGCCAGTTCGAGCTCGGTGTCGGGCGCCGCCACGCCCAGGCGCTGGCTTCGCTGCTCTACCCCGACGGGCCCAACGACCTCGCGCCGCCGGCGTACAACGACCGCGACCTCCCCGCCGAGCTGCCGGCCAGTCCCCTCGACCCCGGCGAGCCGCGCGGGCTCGGCTTCGGTCAGGCCGACTCCCCGGCGAGGTAGTCCTCCTGGACGGCGACGACACCGGCGCTGTCCGCGCAGTCGGCGTACCGTGCCAGCGGCTCGTCGTTGAGCGCCAGGAACGTCTCGCCCCAGGCGAACTCCGCGAGCAGGTCCGCGGCCCGCTCGCGGTCGCCGAGGATGGCGAGCGCGCCGGCCAGCGCCTCGGCGGTGTTCAGCCGGAACGGGCGCCCGTAGTTTATCGGGTTGGCCGCCACCAGGAACGGCAGCGCGCGGTGGGGCCCGTTCATGACGAACGCCTCCTCGGTCGCCGTCTCCCACGAGCAGTCCAGCGCCACCAGCGCGTCGGCCCCCGCGTCCGCCGGCGACAGCGCCCGCTCGGCGTGGGGGTCGAGCACGACGCCGGCGGGCACCGACCCCGGTGAGCGGTGCAGCGTCACGAGGTCCCGCCGGTCGAGCGCCCGCGCCGTGCACTTCTCGGGGTCGTCGTCGCCCTCGTACCGGACGTGCAGCTCCACGGTCAGAACGCGCCGGCCACCGCCGCCACGTCGACGACCACGACGAAGGCGATGACGAGCAGCGTCGCGGCCAGCGCGACCTTCACGTACCAGGGGAACCCCTCGTCGTCGCTCCCGACGGCGGTCCCCGCCTCGGTCCCGGCCGGGTCGGATCCGCTCATGGTCGGTCGTTGGCCCCGGAGGGCCATAAACCGCGCCCCGGATCCTGGTGGGTGGTGCCGGTCGTGGTCCCGATCCGTTCCGGATGCGAGGTGGCCGCAAACGGCGGTCGGCCACGTCTCGAGCCGGCGTTCCGCACGAGTGCCCCGGGGCGTCGGAACGCAATCGCACCGCAAACCCCTACTCGTGCTCGACCGCCACCGCCCGGAAAGCCCCGAGGCGCTGGGCTCGGAGGCCTCGCTGCGCTCCTCGGTCGCTTGCGCTCGCGGGTCGCTTGCGCTCGCGGGTCGCTTCGCTCCCCGCTCGGCATTCGGAGGCGCTCCCTGCGGTCACGCCTCCCGCTCCCTCCGGGGCTTGCGTCGTCCGCCGTCGTCCGGGTTGCCGGCGGAGCCGGCAACCTCAAACGTGGCGGCGATAGCGAG
>CAYWNQ010000023.1:0-17630 GCA_964459695.1 uncultured Halobacteriales archaeon
TTCTCGGCGGCGGTCTCCTCGTCGGGGACGACGAGGTCGGCGCTGCCGGAGTGTTTGGCGTGGACCTCCGGGCCGCCCAGCTCCTCCATGCCGGAGACGTCCTCGCCGGTCATCGCCCGGACGATGCGCGGCGAGGCGATGGCCATCCCCGCGATGTCCTCGACCATGATGAGGAAGTCACAGAAGACGGGGGTGTACGCGCTGCCGGCGACGTCGGGCCCGTAGAGCACGCCGATCTGTGGCACCTGCCCCGAGAGGATGCACTGGTTGTAGAACATCTTGCCGCCGCGGTAGCGGTCCATGTGGGTGTCGCCGGGCTCGCGCTCGGCGGCGTTGAGCCGGGCGCCGGTGGAGTCGACGAGCCGGAGCATCGGGATGCCCAGGTCCATCGCCCGCTCCTGGATGCGGATGACCTTCTCGACGCCCATCTGGCCCAGCGAGCCGGCTTTGACGGTGTAGTCGTTGGCCGTGAACGCCACCTTCCGGCCGTCGATGGTGCCGACGCCGGTGATCACGCCGTCGGCGGGCAGTTCGTCCTCGTCGTCCTCGTGGCGGGCGAAGGTGCCGTCCTCGTAGTTGATGTCGTCGAAGATGAGGTCCAGCCGGTCGCGGACGAACACCTTCCCGAGCTCCTCGATCTTCTCGTGGCCCCGCTCGGGACCGCCGGCCATCACGTCCTCGACGGCCGCCCGCAGCGACGCCTCGCGCTCGGTCACGACGGCGCCGGCCTCGTCCCAGGTCTCCTCGCCGGCGTCGGCGATGCGGTCGCCGCCCTCCGCGCGGACCTCGACGCTCTTGCCCAGGTGCTCGGAGACGGCGGTCGCGATGGCCCTCGCGATCTCCTCGTCGGTCTCTGAGTCGACGTTGATTTCCATGGGTGGTCGCGCCCGGGAGAAACTTCCCTCGCGTTCAAAGTTTTCCCGGTCGTTCTACCTGTACCTGGCGGGGCGAGGCCCAAATATCTACCGACCAGTAGCCCTATTGGACGGCCCGGGCAAGCGGTGGCATGGGCCGGGAAGCGACAGACCTGCACGAGATGATCCGCGAGTCGGTGCGGGACCTCGCGGGCGACTTCGACCGGGAGTACTGGGCCGACCACGTCCAGCGGCGCGAGTTCCCCACCGAGTACTGGGACGCGCTGGCCGACGCCGGCTGGCTCGGGGTCGCCATCCCCGAGGAGCACGGCGGCGAGGGGATGGGGATGCTCGAGATGGCCATCATCATCGAGGAGCTCTCGCGAGGTGGCGGCCAGGGCGGCATCGTGTTCGTCCTCACGCCGGTGTTCGGCGGCATCGGAATCACGCGTCACGGCAGCGAGGCCCAGAAGCGGGAGTACCTCCCGAAGATCGCCGACGGCGACATGCGGTTCTGCATGGCGCTCACCGAGCCCCGCGCCGGGACGAACACGCTCAACATCGACACCAGCGCCGAGGAGACCGGGGACGGCTGGCTCGTCGACGGCGAGAAGACGTTCATCTCCGGCGTCGAGAACGCCGATGCGATGCTGCTGGTCGCCCGGACGTCCGAGTTCGATCCGGACAACCCGACCCACGGCGTGACACTCTTCGTCGTCGACGAACCCGCCGACCGGGAGGCGATCAGTCTCTCCGAGATCGACACCACCGTCCCCTGGTTCGAGCGGCAGTACCAGGTCCACTACGACGACCTGCACGTCTCCGAGGACGACGTGCTCGGGACCGTCGACGGGGGGCTGTACCTGCTGTGGGACACGCTCAACACCGAGCGCATCGGCGGGGCGGCGTCGGCGCTCGGCGGCGGCCTCCGGGCGGTCGACCTCGCGGTCGAGTACGCCAACGAGCGGGAGGTCTTCGGGGCGCCGATCAGCTCCCACCAGGCCATCCAGCACCCCATCGCCGAGTCCTACGCCAAGCTCACCGCGGCGCGGGAGGTCACCTACCGGGCCGCCGAGAAGTGGGACGACGACGAGGACTGCGGCATGGAGGCGAACGCCGCGAAGCTGCTGACCTCGCGGTTCGGCACCGAGGCCGCCGACAGGGCGATCCAGGCCCACGGCGGCAACGGGTTCACCCGGGAGTACGAGGTCTACGACATCTGGCAGAACCTCCGGCTGACGCAGACCGCCCCCGTCTCGAACGAGATGGTTCTCAACTACATCGGCGAACACGAACTCGGGATGGAACGCTCGTACTGAGGCAGTCACGGGGCAAGACTTACCCGTGCGTGTGAACCCCTCGCGGTATGGCTGACACGGGGCGGCCGGCGGGTGGCGTCCGGTACCGCTGGGTCGTCCTCGCGGTCGCGTTCCTGGTGCACGCCACGTGCATCGCCCTGATCTGGCAGTCCGTGCCCCCGCTGAAGCAGGCGATGGCCCCGGATCTCGGGACCGAGTGGGAGCGGGTCGTCCTGGTGTACGCGGCGTTCAGCTTCGGGATGGTGTTCACCCAGCTGCCCGGCGGCGCGCTGGGTGACAAGTACGCCGTCCGGTACGTCGTGGGCCTCGGGGCGGTGCTCGCCGGCGTCGCGACGACGCTCCGTCTCGCCACGCCCTCCCTCGCGGGCCAGCTGGTCGTGAGCGTCGTCGCGACCGTGGGGATGGGGCTCGTCAACCCGAACCTGATCAAGGTCGTCACGGAGTGGTTCCCCAGAGGCCAGCTCGGGCTCGGTCAGGGGATCCTGATGTCCGGGAACACCCTCGCCTCGGGGCTGGCACTCTCGCTGTCGGCCGGCGTCGCGCTCGGGACGCTCGGCAGCTGGCAGGCGGTGTTCCTCCTGTACGGCGGCCTCACCGTCGCCGCCGGCGTGCTGTGGCTCCTGCTCGTCCGGTCGCCCGGCCCGGCAGAGCGACCGACGGAGCCGGAGACGGCGGCCGGATTCACGACCGGCGAGGGCGTCCCGCTCCGCTCGTCGCTCCCGGCCGTGCTGCGCTCGCCCTCGACGCCGTGGGCGATCGCGCTGTCCGGGCTGGCGTTCTGGGCGATCCTCGGCTCGCTCGCGGTGCTCCCGGAGTTCGCCGACGCACACGCGTTCGACGTCCCCGAGTACCTCCTGGGGACGCCGCTGTACTGCGCCACCGTCGGGGCCGTGGGGCTGCCGCTGCTGTCGGACCGGTACAGCCGACGGCTGGGCCTGTACCTGGGCATCGTCGGTCTCTCCGCCGGCATCCTCGTCACGGGGGTTGCCCCCTCGCTGGCCGTGTTCGTGGTCGGGCTGGTCGTCGCGGGGCTGTTCGGCGGCGGGCTCAACGCGATGTTCTACCTGCTGCCCGGGGAGCTCGCGGACATCGAGGACGCGCACGTCGGCACGATGGCGGGCGTCATCCTGTCGCTGTCACAGATCGGTGCCGTGGCCGCCAGCGTCGCCGGGGCGCAGGTCCTCTCGGCGCTCGGCCTGGTGGCGTCGGCGGCGTTCGTCGCCGTGCCGACGCTGGCGGGCCTGCTCCTGGTGCCGCGACTCCGGCTCGACGGCCGGCACGCCGTCGACGACGGCGGGGGGACGGCGGTGGGTAGCGTCGACGACTGAGCCGGAGACGGAGCGTCCGGGCGGGTCGCAGACCGGTCGGAGTGGGTGGTCGATCTAGAGGTGCGGCGCGTCGATCGACATGATCTCGGCGGCTTCGGCGGGGGTGGCGGGCTCGCGGCCCACGTCGCGGGTCAGCTCCGCCGCCGCGGCGACGAGCTCGGGGTTGGTGGCCATCTCGCCGTCGGGGGTGTAGAAGTTGTCCTCGAGACCGACCCGGACGTTGCCGCCCATAGAGAGCGCGCCACCGGCGAGCTCCCACTGGTCGCGAGAGATGCCGATGACCTGCCAGTTGGCGTCGTCGGGGAGCTGGCGCACCTGGTGGGCGAGGTTCTCGATGCTCGCCGGGATGCCCCCGAGCACGCCCATGATGAGCGAGAAGTGCAGCGGGTGCTCCAGCTCGCCGGACTTCAGGAACGGCCGGATGTTGCCGACGTGGCCGGTGTCGAAGCACTCCAGCTCGGGCTTGACGCCCGCGTCGTTCATGGCCTGGAGCATCTCGCGGATCTCCCCGAACGGGTTCTCGAACACCATGTCGAACACGAAGTCCTCGCGGGACTCGGAGTACTTCGAGTAGTTCATCGAACCCATGTTCAGGGCCGCGATGTCGGGCTGGACGCCCTGGACGTACTCGATGCGCGAGTCGACGGGCTCGTGGAGCGCGCCGGTCGAGAAGTTGATCAGGATGTCCGTCCGGTCGCGGACCTCGTCGTAGATCTCCTGGTAGACCGACTCCTCGAAGGTGGGCGAGCCGTTCTCGGTGCGGGCGTGGATGTGCGCGACGGCGGCACCGGCCTCGCGGGCCGCCGCGGCGTCCTCGGCGATCTCCGCGGGGGTGTAGGGGATGTGTTCGCACTGGTCGCGCGTCGTGAGCGCGCCGGTGAGCGCTGCGCTGATGACCGCCGTGTCGGGGTCGTTGCCCTTGACTGAGTCCTGTTGCATGGTTAGCGTCCCTTCCAGTCGGGCTCCTCGTCCATCAGGAACGAGTTGATGCCCTCCTCGGTGTCCTCGCTCATCGCGATCAGCGAGATGACCTCCTTCATGTGTGCGAGCGCGCTGTCGAAGTCCATGTCGCGCTGGTCGTAGTACGCCGCCTTGCCCATCTCGATCATCACCGGCGAGGAGTTGGCGAGGTCGTCGACCAGGTCGTCGAGCTCGGCCTCGAACGCGTCGCCGTCGACGACCTCGCTGGCGAACCCGATGTCGCGGGCCCGAGCGGCGTCGATGTGCTCGCCGGTGAACAGCAGGTACAGCGCCCGCTTCTCGTTGACCGTCCGCATGATGGGCACCAGCGCCTGGGCGGGGAACAGGCCGATGTCGGTCTCCGGGGTGCCGAACGTCGCCTCCTCGTGGGCGAGGATGACGTCACACGCCGCGGCCAGGCCCATCCCGCCGGCGAGGCAGTAGCCCTCGACGGCGGCGACGACCAGGGCGTCCGTCTCCACGATGGTCTCGATCAGCGTCGCCATCCCGGAGAAGCCCTCGCGGTAGGCCATCGGGCCCTGGCCGATGTTGCCCGCCATGCTCTTGATGTCGCCGCCCGCGCAGAACGTCCCGCCGGCGCCCCGGATCACCACGACCCGGGCGTCGCCCTCGTCGGCGGCGGCCAGCACCGACTCGAGGCCCTCGATGACGGCGTCGTTGAGCGCGTTGCGCTGGTCGGCGCGGTCGATGGTCGCCCGTATCACCAGGCCGTCGTCGGCGACCTCGACGGCGAGGTCGTCGTTCGAGAGCTCGTCGCCGGATGCCATGCGTGGTCGGTGGTGATGCCCCCGGCCAAAGCCTCTTTTGGAACGGGAGAAACGAGAAACGAGTTGAACGTGGAACGTTCGGCTGAGCGTTGTCGGTGGGCCGAACCGAACGTTGATGGACGGCGCCACCCCACGGTAGCATATGGCAGACGACCCCATCGACTTCGGCGCCTACGAGTCGGGCCGGGACTGCAACTACTGGGCGCTCGACCCGACGCTGCGGCGGGAGGCCGAGCGGGCCTACCCCGACGAGGAGTTCGCGTGGGCCGAGCCCGTCCTCGACGAGCTAGGCCACGCCACCGGCCACCGGCTGGCCCACGCCGCGGCGGAGGCCGACCGGACCGGGATGGAGCTGCGGACCTACGACCGCCACGGCGAGGTGGCCAACGAGGTCACGTATCCCGCCGAGATCGCCGAGCTCGAGCGCACGGCCTACGAGGAGTTCCGGCTCACCCACGACGCCTTCCACGCGCCGCCGGACCGCGAGGAGCCGGTCGGCCTGATCCACACCCTGTCGATGCAGACGCTGCTGTCGTTCGTCGGCGCCGGGTTCGTCTGTCCGGCCTCGATGACGACGGGCGCGGCCATCGTTCTCGACGAGTTCGACGATGGCTCGCTCGAGCCGTACTTCCGGGGGCTGACCGCCGCCGACCTCGATGACCACATCGAGGGTGCGATGTTCCTCACCGAGAAGCAGGGCGGCTCGGACGTCGGAGCCAACCAGGTCCGGGCCGAACCCCAGCCCGACGGCAGCTACGAGCTGTACGGCGAGAAGTGGTTCTGCTCGAACATCGACGCCCAGGGCGCGCTGGCGCTCGCCCGCACGCCGGACGCCCCCGCGGGCACCGAGGGCCTGTCGCTGTTCCTGGTGCCCCGGGTGCGACCCGACGGCGAGCTCAACGACTCGCTGTTCCGGCGGCTGAAGGACAAGCTCGGGACGCGCAACGTGCCGACCGGCGAGATCGTCTTCGAGGGCGCCGAGGCCCAGCTCGTCGGCGAGGAGGGCGAGGGGTTCCGCGCGATGGCCGAGATGATGAACTTCGAGCGGCTCACCAACGCCACCGGCGCCGTCGGCAACATGGGCCGCGCCCTGGTGGAGGCGAAAGTCCGGGCGGCCAACCGCGAGGCGTTCGGCGAGACCATCCAGGACTACCCCCTGATGCAGCGCGACCTCGTGGAGCTGACCGTCGACTACGAGGCCGCCGCCGCGTTCACGTTCGAGGCCGCGCGGTTCTACGACCAGTACAGCCGCGACGAGCCGGCACGGGCCGACGCGCCCGACGACGAGTCAGCCTTCAAGCTCATGCGGCTGCTCGTCCCGATCGCGAAGTACAAGACCGCCCGCATGGCCGTCGACACCGCCTCCTACGCCATGGAGGTGCTCGGCGGAAACGGCTACGTCAACGGCTGGACCACCGAGCAGCTGCTGCGGGACGCCCAGGTGCTGCCCATCTGGGAGGGAACCTCGAACATCCTCTCGCTGGACCTCCTCCGGGTCCTGGACCGCGAGGCCGCCCACGAGGCGCTGCTGCCCCACGTCCGCGAGCTGCTCGACGTCGACCACCCCTACCTCCGGCCGCTGGCCGACGACGTCGACGACCGGTTCGGCGAGCTCCAGGAGGCGCTGGTGACGCTGGCCGCCGAGGACGACGAGTACGCCCAGTACCACGCCAAGCGGCTGGCGGACCTCGTCTTCGACGTCGTGGCGGCCGCCCTCCTGCTCGACCAGGCCCAGACGGCGATCGAGGCCGACGACGACGCCCGGACGGCGCTGGTCGCCGCGTTCTTCGTCGGCGACCGGTTCGGCGACGACGAGGCCTACGGCGTCACCAGCGGCGACCGCGCCGGGATGGCGGGCTTCGACGCCATCGCCCGGTACGGCCGCGTCGACCCGGCGAGGCTCGAGGCCGAACCGGCTCCCGCCGACGACTGAGCCGACGGCGACGCGGTCCTACCGCGGCGTCTCGGTCCCCCACTTCTCGAGGGCCGTCGCGAGTTCGGGCGAGGCCTCGGCCTTCGTCTCGAGGCTGACCCCCTCGGCGTGGGCCTCGACGGCGGCGCGCAGCGCCAGCGCGCCGGCGTGGGTCCCGTCGGGGTGGCCGTGGATGCCGCCGCCGGCCTGGACCATCACGTCGGTTCCGACGGCGTCCAGCAGGTCGTCGACGATGCCGGGGTGGAGGCCCCCCGAGGCCACGGGCAGCACGTCCCGGAGGCCGTGGAGGTCGCTTCGGAGCCAGGCGTTGATGCCGGGGGTGTCCTCGTTCTCGAGCTTCCCCAGGCCGGCGGTGCCGGTGTGGATGTGGTCGACGCCCGCGAGCCGCGCGAACTGCGCCAGGCACCGCATCGAGACGCCGTGGTGGTCCAGCCGGTCGAAGGCCGCGTGCATCGCCCGGTGGGCGTGGATGGCCAGGTCCAGGTTCTCGGTGCGGCGCCGGACGGTCTGGAGGCCCGACCAGCCGGCGGTGACGATGTCGACCATCGCGAACGAGCCGCCGTGGTCGGCCACGAACTCGGCCCGCCGGACCATCTCGTCGGTCTCGGCGGTCACGTTGACCAGGTAGTCCTTGCGCTCGCCGGTCTCGGACTCGGCCTCGTCCCGGCGCTCCAGCGACGCGACGACCCGGTCCTCGAACGGGTTGAACGCCTGGTCGGTGAGGTTCTCGTCGTCCTTCAGCAGGTCCACGCCGCCGGTCCAGGCCTCGTAGCCCACCCGGGCGTGCTCGTCGGTCGGCAGACCGACCTTCGGCTTGGGCACCGTCGCCAGCGCCGGCCGGTCGCCGGCGTCGAGCAGCTCGGTGGTGACGGCGGAGCCGTACTGCGGGCCCGGGAAGTCCGCGACCAGCTCGGCAGGCCACTCGCAGTCGACCAGCCGGATGGTCTCGACGGCCTTCATCCCGAGGATGTTCCCGGCGATGCACGAGAGGATCTGGGGCAGGCTGCCGGGCTCGAACAGCGCCGCCGGGTAGGCCACGTGGACGGTCGGGTCGTCGAGGTGGTAGGCCGTCGCGGAGTACCGCGAGACGTCGGCGTCGACGTCCAGCGCCGCCCAGGTGCCGTTGGAGGACTCGCTGGCCACACGTGCGGCGGCCTGCTCGAGGGTCATGTCGGCGGCGGGCTGGAGGCGGAACTCACACCGGAGGTCCGAGTCGCGGGGCTCGTAGGACTCGTCGAGGAAGTCGTCGTACTCGATTCCCGTCATGGTCCGGTGGTGTTCGACCGGGTCCGCCTTGTGTGTTCGGGATGGTGGCGGAGGCGCTGTTCAGGTTAGAATCGTTCTCTCACTACCGCCGGGAAGGCCCCGACGGGTTCGGCTCCCGGGACGTGCGGGAGGGAGCACCCGGCAGTGTGATCGGCTCGAGCACGAGCAGCGGCGTGCGGTTGCGGCGAAGCGACTGCCGTCTGGTGGCCGAGCCGTCCTGTGGGACGACGGGCAGAGCAGAAGGCGGATGCAGACGGGTTCAGACAGGCGGAGAAGCGGGGACGACGTCGGTCCGAACGGAGATGGGGCGATGGCCGTGGCCTACGTCTCCTCACTCCCGTCCAGCCGGTAGTCCTCGTAGCGCATCGCCGTGCCGTCCACCACGACGACGTCGCGGTCGTGGGTCGTCTCCTCGTCCGCGAGGCCGGCGTCGGTGTCGACGCCGCCGAAGTCGTAGGCCGTGTGTCCGGTCGCCATGGCCGAGGCTCCGTCGGCACGGTACATAAACCTATGTCAGACAATGTCACGCTAACGGCAGCTTCCCGAACGGCCCGGCCGGTCCGGTGAGACGCCGGTCGTGTCAGCCCACCGCATAAACCCCCCGGAATTGCCGGCAGACCGACTAACGTGGCGGCGTCGACAGGTGCGGCCAGGACATGGAGCGACGCAGCTTCCTGCACGGGGTCGGAGCGGGGATCGCCATCGCAGGCGTCGGGGCCGGGGCGGCGAGCGAGGCGGGCGGGGACCCGGACCTCGAGGAGGTCGAGATCCTGCGCGACGACTACGACGAGCCACACGTCTACGCCGACTCGGTGTACGGCCTGGGGTACGGCAACGGCTACGCCCAGGCCGGCGACCGGCTGTTCCAGATGGACGCCATCCGCCACGTCGGCTACGGCGACAGCGCGTCGGTGCTCGGTCCCGGGCAGATTCCGAGCGACGTCCAGGTCAAGCGCGACCTCTACTCCCGCGAGGAGATCGACCGCCAGTGGGACGAGGCCTCGGACACCATCCGGGAGGCCATCAGGGGGTTCACCGACGGCGTCAACCGCCGGATGGTCGAGATGGCGGCGACCGGGAACCTCCCGGGGGAGTTCGCCGCGCTGGGCCACGCGCCCGAGCCGTGGCGTCCGCAGGACACCGTCGCGGCCATCAACTACCTCATCGGCTTCTTCGGCGTCTCCGGCGGGTCGGAACTCGACAACGCGAAGACCCTGTACCGGCTCCGGGAGAACCTCGGCTCCTGGGAGGCGGCGTTCGAGGCCTACGGCGACCTCAACTGGCTGGAGACGACCGACGACCACTACACCTCGCTGACCGAGGGGGACGTGGACGTCGACGGCGGCGAGACGGTGCCCGACTCGTGGGACGACCTCCCCGAGCAGCAGCGCCGGCTCCTGGCCGCCGCCGACCCCGACGCGGTCGAGCCGTGGGGCATCGAGGCCGACGTCACGCTGCCCGACGACGTGCTGGCGGGACGGCCGACCGGCCAGGGGGTCATGGAGGGGTTCAAGTGGGGCAGCAACGCCGTCATCGTCTCCGGCGAGCTGAGCGAGAGCGGCGAGCCGCTGCTCGGCGGCGGGCCCCAGATGGGCTACTTCAAGCCGCCAATCCCCTACGAGATAGGGATCCACGGCGCCGGCTACGACGTGACCGGCATCGGCGTGACGGGGGCGCCAACGATCGTCATCGGGCGCACCCCCGGCGGGGAGGACGCCGACGCCATGGCGTGGACCATCACCTCCGGCCGCGACGACATGATCGACACCGTCGCGGTGGAGCTGGACCCCGAGGACCGCCACCGCTACCGGTGGGAGGGCGAGTGGCACCGGATGGAGACCCGCCACGAGGAGCACGTCGCCAACCCGGCGGCCGCGGCGCTCACCGGCTCCACCCCGAAGACCCGGGTCGTGAGCCAGGAGGTCGCCTACGTCGTCGAGGAGGGCGACACGATGCCGGTCGTCGCCTGGAACCCGGAGGCGAACGTCGCCTGGTGCCAGCGCAAGACCACGCGCAACGACGAGCTGCCGGGCGCGATGATGTGGGCCGAGACCGCCGGCGCCGACGACCTCGACGAGTTCGAGGACACCATCCGGGAGTTCCCGTTCACGTTCAACTTCCACGTGGTGTCCGACGCCGGCGACATCGCCCTCTACCACACCGGGAAGGTGCCCGAGCGTGCCGAGGGGACGGACCTCCGGTTCCCCCGCTCGTCGTCGGGCCACGCCTGGCTCGGGACCGACGTCGGCCTCGGGCTGGGCACCTGGGCCCGCAACCCCGAGCGGGGCTACGTCGTGAACTGGAACAACGGGCCGGCGCCGGACTGGCGCGCCGGCGACGGCGAGCAGAACTGGGGCTCGATCCACCGGGTCGACCAGCTCGACCGCATCCTCCGCGAGGCCGCCGGCATCGAGGGCGCGGCCCCCGAGTCGGCGACCGACGCCCTCGACGTCGACGACGTCAAGGAGGTCATCATGCGGGCGGCGCTGCACGACGCGTCGGCGTACGCGACCGCCCCCGCGATGGCCGAGGCCGCCAGCGGGGCCGACGACCCGCTGGTCGTCGAGATGGGCGAGTACCTCCGGGCGTGGGCCGACGCGGCCGCCGACTGGTACGACGACGCCGACGGGACGGTGCCGCTCACCGACGGCGAGGACGACCGCTACGACCGGCCCGGCCACGCCATCTACGACGACGTGCGCGCCCGGCTCCAGCGGCGGGTGTTCGCGGCTCTCACCGCCCCCGACGAGCCCGGGCCGGACATCGACTGGCAGCCCCCGCTCTCGCGCCACGCCGAGCCCCACGGCACGGTCGGCGACGACGTGACGTTCCGTGACGCACTGGCCGGCGAGACGGTCCACGACTGGTTCGGCGGCGACCGCGACGAGGTCCTCCGGGAGGCCCTGGCCGAGACCGCGGCGGCGCTGACCGAGCGCTTCGGCAGCGACGACCCCGCCGACTGGCTGGAGCCGACCCACGAGAGCCGGTTCCGGTCGCTGGGCGGCGCCCAGCCCACCAGCTTCGACATGCGCAACCGGTCGTCGTACAACCAGGCGCTGGACGCCGACGGCTGGCTGTCGCCCGACGAGGCGACCTGGACCGCCGCCGCCGGCGACGTGCTGCCGCCGGGCAACAGCGGCCTGCTCACCGCCGACGAGCTGGTCCGGGCCCAGGTCACGGGCAGCGACCCCGACCGGCTCACGAACCAGCTCGACCTCTATATCGAGAACGAGTACAAGCCCCACCCCGCCACCCGGACCCAGGTCGAGCAGGTCGCGACCAGTCGGACGACCCTCCGGACGGTCGACCGGACGCCGTCGGGGCCGGTGGCACCGTCCGCGGACGTGTCCATCGAGGCGGTCGCGGGCCTGGTGGACGTCGACCTGGCGGTCGACGTCGACGGCGGGGCGACGGACGACGCCGGAGACGGGACGCCGGCGCCGACCGAGCCACCGGGCGGCCTGGAGGGGGCCCTCAAGGACCTGACCGACGACCCGCTCGAGGACCTGCTATAGCAGCCGGTCGAGCTCTGCAACCGACGGGAGGACGTGGTCGGGCTCGACGTCGGCGTCGTCGACCGTCGCCTCGTCGGTGACCCCCGACAGGACGAGCGCGGTGTCGGCGCCCAGGCGCCGGCCCAGCGCGAGGTCGGTCCCCGGCCGGTCGCCGACCACCAGGCACCGCTCGCCGGGGACGCCCAGCGCCGTCCGGACCGCGTCGGCGGTCGCGGCGGAGGGCTTGCCGAGCACCCGGTCGGGCTCGCGACCCGCGACCCCGGCGACGGCGTTGATGATGGCGCCGGAGCCGGGCACCATCCCCTCGTCTGTCGGGACGAGGACATCGGGGTCGGTGCCGAGGAACCGTGCGCCGTCGGCCAGCGCCTCGTAGCCGGCCCGCATCGAGTCGTAGTCGAAGCCCCGGTAGAACGAGGCGACCACCACGTCCGCCGCTGCCGGCTCGTCGGTCAGCACCACGTCCGCCGCCACGAGCTGGGCCCGCAGGCCGGAAGAACCGATCAGGAAGACCGACTCGTCTGCGTGCTCTGCGGCGAGCACGTCGGCGGTGACCGCGCCGGCCGCGACCACCTCGCCGGCGGCGGCCTCGACCCCGTGGTCGGCCAGCACGTCGACGTACTCCTCCGGGGACCGCGTGGGGTTGTTCGAGCAGAAGCAGACCGTGCCGCCGGTCGCCCGGACGGCAGCCACGGCGTCGGCGGCCCCCGGTATCGGCTCGCTGCCCCGGTAGACGGTCCCGTCGAGGTCCAGCACGACCCCCTCGTAGTCCATGCGCCGGGTAGCCGGGGAGGGGTGTTGACGGTTGCGTCCGTGGGGACCCTGTGACGGCTCGTCGAGTGGTCGATAGGCATCTCGGCCGGTGGCTCCCGTACGTCGTTCAGTGGCTCGTTCGTACCGCCGGGAAGCCCCCTCGCTCGACGCCGTCGGACGACGCTCGGGTCGGCCCCACGACACCGGAGCGAACGGAGTGAGCGAGTGAACCACCTGGCGGGCTGACCTACGCCTGCGAGACCCAGCCGGGCCGCTGGACGCCGGTCTCGCCGACCGCCGAGACCGCGACGGTCGCCTCGATCTCCTGGGTCGAGTCCACGGTCGCGGCGTACTCGACGCGCCGGACGATGCCGTCCTCGGAGACGAACAGCGTCGCCGAGAACGACGTGACGTTCTCTGCGCTGACGCCCTCGCCGAACAGCGCGGTCGCGGCCTCCAGGCCGGTGGCGCGATACCGCGCCATGGCCATGCCGTCGCGCTCGACGACCGTCGCCTCGCCGTAGCTGACGTCCGTCAGCACCGGACCGACGAACCCGCTCGCCGTCAGCGCCGACGTGTTGAACGGCTGGGAGACGTTCCGGTAGGTCGCCCGGTCGGGCTCGGTCCTGGACTGGATGTACACCGTGTCGCTGGTGAAGTACTGGCTCGTGGCGCGGTAGAACTGGTCCGGAGAGGTAACGTTGAACCGGCGGATGGCCCGCTCGGCGGCGAGGTCCGTCGGCTGGTCGTAGTCGACGATCACGGTCGCGTTGTCGGTCGCGACCGTCTGGTCGTAGTTGACGGTGTAGCTGGAAAGCGCCGCCATGGCCTCGGCGTGCGCTGCCGTGGCCGCCTGCGGGCCGGTCACCCCGGAGGCGGCGTAGCCGTCCGGGTACTGGTAGCTATCGGGGGTGGGCGTCGGCGTGGCCGTGGGCGTCGTGTTCCCGGCTGGCGTGGTGCCAGCGGTGGCCGTCGGCGTCGAGCCGCCGGTCACGGTCGGCCCGTCGGTGGCCGTGGGGGTCGCGGTGGCGTCCGGGCCCGGCGTGGCCGTCCCACCGCCACCGGCACAGCCGGCGAGCACAGCCAGGAGGGCGAGGGCGACCGCTGCGGGGATGCGCCTGTCCATGCGCCCCGTTGGCGCGACCGGTGGAAAAGCGCTATGGCACCGTTACGACCGGCCAGTCCGCGCCGGCCGGCGGCTCACAGCGCCGCCTGCAGGCGACGGCCGAGCTCCTCGCGGATCTCGCCCGCCCGCTCGTCGTCGATGTCGAGCAGCCGGGCGTCGCCGCCGAAGCTGCCCGTGCCGGCGGTGTCGGCGACCACGGTCGCGAGGTCCCGCCGGCGCTGGAACACGGTCCGCCCGTCGATGACGGTCTGGAGCCGGTCGTAGTGCACGACCCGGGTCTGGCGCGTCCAGAACCCCTCGCGGGCCACCACGCAGTCGTCCTGGAGCTGGTAGCCCAGGTTCGTCCACTTGAGGTGGGCCGCGACGGGAACGAGGGCGAACAGCGCCGCCGTGGCGTACCAGGGGCCCGTCAGGTCGGTGAGAGCCACGACCGCGTAGGCCGCGGCGACCAGCGCCGCGACGACGAGCCCGTAGCGCACGACGTACCGGGTCCGGGCGCGCCGGGGCGGTCGCTCGACGGTCACGTCGTCGAACGCCCGGACCGACCGGGCGAACGCGAGCACCCGGTCGCGCTCGGCGATGGGGATGGCCGACTGCTGGCCGCTCTCGCCCGGCGCGTAGCCGGCGGTCTGGACCGACAGCGACGCGTAGCCGAACCGCCGGGCGATCACGCTCTCGGACAGCACCACCGTCTGGACCTTCTCCAGCGGGATGGTCCCGCTGTAGCGCTCGAACAGCCCGCGCTCGTACCGGAGCTCGTCGCCGACGCGGAACAGCCGGAAGCCGTAGTACCGCGTCACCGCGATGGCGGCGCTCCCGACGGCGGCGACCGCCGCGACGCCGACGAGCAGGAACGGTGCGCCGAGCGCGAGCGCGACCAGCGGGTCCTCGCCGCCGAACAGCGCCGGCGCCAGCACGGGCGACGCGAGCGACAGCAGGCCGAGCAGCCGGAGGTCGATGCTGGTGACGCCGTACAGGGCCAGCTCCGTCGGCGTGATGTGGTAGACCTCCTCGACGGCGTCGACCTCCTCTGCCCCGTCCGGTTCGTCCGCCGCGGACTGTCGGCGCTTCAGCCGACCGATCTCGGTCTGGAGCCGGTCGGCCTCGTCGGCACCGACGTACCGGAGGCTGGCCTCGGTCGAGCCGCCCCCGGCGGTCTCGACGTCGACCCGCGCGATGCCGAGTACGCGCTGGACCACGTTCCGGGAGATGTCCACGTTCTGGACGCGCTCCAATGGGATCTCGCGGGTTCGCAGCGACAGCACGCCCGAGCGGATGTCCAGCGTGTCGCCGGTCAGCTCGTAGGTGAACCGCCGGTAGTACGCGAGGTGGTAGGCCGCCGCGCCGACGACGGCGAGGACGACGACGGCCACGGCGACCAGCTCGCCACCGCCCGGCAGCGTCGTCGAGCCGAAGACGGCGAACACGACGATCCACGCCAGCTGCGTCACGCTCGCGGCGGCCCTGTACAGCACCGAGACGGGGTGGAGCCGACTCATACCGCGTCGTCGCCCTCCGCGTCGATAGCCAGGCGCTTCAGCCGGGCCTGGAGCGCGTCGGCGTCCGCCGGCGTCAGGCCGGGGACGGTCACGTCGGCTCCGCGCGAGCCGGCGGTGTACACCACGACCGACGACAGCCCAAGGGCGCGCTCCAGGGGGCCACGCGAGACGTCGACGTGCTGGAGCCGGACGTAGGGGACGACCGTCCGGACCTCCGTGAGCACGCCGCGGTCGAGGTACAGCGAGTCCTCGCGGACCTCGTAGCGCCACCGGCGGTACCGGAGCAGGGCGTGGGCGGCGCCGACCGCGAACACCACCGCGAAGACGACCGGTCCCGGCCAGAGCCACTCGCGGAGGACGTAGCCGGCGACGCCGGCGATGGCGCCGAGCACGACCGCCGGGACCAGGGCGACCACCAGCCACTGGGTCCGGACGCGACTGTCCAGCCGGCGCTCGACGCCGGTCGGTGCCGGCTCGCCGTCCTCGTCGGCGTCGGTGCCGGCTGCCCCGACGGAATCGCCCGCGGTCGACTGGTCGCCGGCGCCGTCGGCGGGTGGGGAAGCGTCCTCCGGGTCGGTCATCGTGCAGGGTGTGTCGGCCCCGGCTAAAAATGCCACCGGGTCGCGCTCTCCGGCGACGGGCGCCGCTCAGAGCCGGTAGGTGGGCCCGTCGTCGGTGTCCTCGACGGTCACGCCCAGCGACTCCAGCGCTGTCCGGAGCTCGTCGGCGCGGTCGTAGTTGCCCGCCGCCCGCTCCTCGGCCCGCAGCTCCAGCACCAGCTCGACCAGCTCGCCGGCCAGCCGGGCGTCGCCCGCCGGCTCGCCCGAGAACGACAGCCCGAGGACGTCGCCGCCGAGGGCCTCCAGCGCCTCGATGGCCTCGCGCAGCCCGCGGTAGTCGTAGGCACTCCGGTCGTCGACGTGGCGGTGGACCGCCGACGCCAGATCGCCCAGCGCCGACAGCGCCTCGCGGGTGTTGAAGTCGTCGTTCATCGCCCGTTCGAACGCGGTCCGGCCCGTCTCGACCGCGTCGCGGAGCGCCTCGTCGGCGACCGTCGTGTGGGCGTCGGGAGAGTCGGCGGCCGCCGTCGCCCGCTCGTGGGCGCGCTCGAGGCGGCCGTACCGGTCGGCAGCCTCCGACAGCGCCTCGTCGGTGAACGCCTGGCGGGCGTCGTAGGTCGCCGACAGGAAGAACGTCCGGAGGACGTCGGCGCCGAACTCCGAGACGGCGTCGGCGACGGTGACGTAGTTGCCCAGCGAGGAGGACATCTTCTCGGCCTCGAGTTCGAGCAGCTCGCAGTGGAGCCAGTAGCGGGCGAAGCGCTCGCCGGTCGCCGCCTCGCTCTGGGCGATCTCGTTCTCGTGGTGCGGGAAAATCAGGTCCCGGCCGCCGACGTGGAGGTCCAGGGTCTCGCCGAGGTGGGCCATGCTCATCGCCGAGCACTCGACGTGCCAGCCCGGCCGGCCCTCGCCCCACGGCGAGTCCCAGGTCTCGCCGGTCGGCTCGGCGGGCGTGCCGGGGTGGTCCTCGCCGCGGTGCTCGGCGACCGCCTCGGGGCTGACGCCGTCGGCCTTCCAGAGCGCGAAGTCCGCCGGGTGGCGCTTCTCGGCCCGCTCGTCGGGGTCGCCCTGGGCCTCCAGATCCTCGATGCGCTGGTTCGAGAGGGCGCCGTAGGCCTCGAAGCTCGTCACGTCGAAGTAGACCGAGCCGTCGGCCTCGTAGGCGTAGCCCCGCTCGACCAGCGTCTCGACCAGGTCGATGATCTGCGGGACGTGCTCGGAGACGCGGGGGTAGACCTCCGCCCGCAGGAGGTTCAGCGACCGCATCGCGTCCAGCACCTCCGCGAGGTAGTGGCGCGCGACCGCGGGCTCGTCGTCGCCGTCGCGGCCGACGCGGGCCACGATCTTCTCGTTGACGTCGGTGACGTTCTCGACGTGGCGGACGTCGTAGCCCAGGTGCTCGAGCCACCGGTGCATCACGTCGACGTGGACCCACGAGCGCGCGTGGCCGACGTGGGGCGGGTCCGAGACCGTCAGGCCGCAGTAGTACAGCAGCACCTCGTCGGGGTCGGCCGGCTCGAAGGGCTCGGTCTCGCCCGTGAGGGTGTTGGTCACGCGCAGTGGCACGCTCGTGGGGTACGCGAGCCGCCCCTTTAACGCGTCGGACTCGGCGTGGCCGGAGGTCGGCGTCACCGCCATTTGCCGGCCAGCATCGACGTGCTCCATCGCGACCATCGCCCCCGAGGCGCTGGCTAGCATGCTAGGGCTGGACCGCACCCACCGCCTGGAAAGC
>CAYWNQ010000024.1:0-16623 GCA_964459695.1 uncultured Halobacteriales archaeon
CAGGATGTACGGCTGGGAGTCGTAGGTGCCCCCGGAGTAGGCGCCGGACTGCTTGTTCGGCGTCTCGTAGACGTCGACCCACCGGGACTCCAGCCCCTCGGCCAGCCGGGACTGGTAGGCCTCGCCCAGCGGCGCGACGGCGTCGACGACGTGCTCCTTGGCGGTCTCGTAGGCGAGGTCGGGGCTCTCGCCGTCGGTCAGCGGCGCGTAGAGGTCCCACATCGCCAGCTCGTCGACGCCGAGCCGGTCGGCCTTCAGGCCGGCGTGGCGGTGGAGCACGTCGAGGTTGTCCCGCACCGTCTCGACCAGCGTGTCGTACACCTCGACGGGGACGTTCGAGCCGTCCAGCGCCGCCTCGCGGGCGGTGTCGTAGTTCCGGGCGCGGGCGTGCTTCACGTCGGCCTTCACGCTCGACCGGTAGGCCGTCCCGACCGCGTTGCGCACCGTCTCCCACTCGTCGTAGAACGCCTCGTGGACCCGCCGCCGGAACCCCCGGTCGCGGCGCTTGAGCAGCGTGGTGAAGTTCGACAGCGTGATGGTGGTCTCGCCGCCCTCGGGGTCCTCGACCGCCGGGAACGCCATGTCGGCGTTGGTGAGCATCTCGTACACCTCGCCGCCGGCGCCGGTCACCTCCGACAGCTCGGCCAGCACCTCCTCGACCTCCGCCGACCGGGTGTGGGGCTTCATCCGCAGCACGTCGTCGAAGAAGTGCTCGTACTCGGCCAGGTCGGGGTGGTCCTCGACGTACGCGTCGACCTCTTCGCGGTCGAGCGACTGGATCTCGGGCTCGAGGAACGACGCCGCCGCCGAGGCGTCGTTCGCGAGGGTCTGGGCGCGGGCGAACAGCGCCTGGTACTCCTGGTCGGTCGTGTCCTCGTCGCGGCGCATCCGCGCGTAGGAGGCCACGTTGGCCACCACGCGCATCGTCTCCTCGTAGGTCTCCAGGGTCTCCAGGAGCGTCCCGGGGCTCTCGGTCGCCCGGCCCTCGTAGTCCCGCAGGTCCGCGACGAGCCCCTCGGCGGTCTCGTAGGCCGCCTCCCACTCCTCGTCGTCGGCGTAGAGGTCCGCGAGGTCCCACTTGTACGCCTCGTCGACCTCGCTTCGCTCGAGGACAGAGCTCATCCGCCGCTGGTTCGGGGGGGCTCCCCGTAAACCCGTCGGGACGTCCCGTGGTCCCCACGGCGCGAACGGACCGCGAACAGTCCGGAGAGACCCCTTTCGGGGCTACGCGTCGGTCAGCGGGACGCCGACAGAGAGGTCCTCGAGTACCACCGTCCCGGGGGTCCGCACCGAGCCGTGGCCCACGAACATGTCCGACGTGGCGGCGAGCGTCAGGTAGAGCTGCTGGCGGGCGCCGACGTCGGCCGCCACGCCGGCGAGCTCGACCGTCCGTTCGACCCCGTGCACCGGCGCGGGTTCGGCGAGGGGCATGACGTTGTTCTGGACGACCTGGGCCGTCGCCGGGGTCTCGCCGACCGACAGCGACGCGAACAGCCGCTGGTCGACGCCGGCGGTCGTGACCGTGGCCGACAGGGTCGGCACGCCCGCGACCGTCAGCGGCCCGGCCAAAAGCGGCAGGTGGACCGGAGCGCCGACGCCGGTCGTGGAGACCACGGCGTCGGTGCTCGCGACGCCGAGGCCGCCCGCGCCGTCGCCGTGGACCGCGAGAGTGACCCCGCCGATCCGCGTCCGGTCGGCGACGTCGTCGACGGCGACCCGCCGGTCGCCCGACGCCGTCGTCAGCAGGTACGGCGACCCGACGACCGAGCGGGCGTCGCCCGTCCCGTCGCGGACCGCCTCGAAGAACCGGAGGCGCCGCGCCCGGAACGACGGCGGGGTCGCCCCCACCGTCTCCGGGACGAGGGGCGTGCCCACCGGGAGGAGGCTCGGGAGCGTGTGGCCGTGGTTGTCGCCGACGACCGCACTCCGGGCGCGTGCCCCCGGGGTGAGGGTCCGCTCGAAGTTGCGCCACGCCTGGTTGAAGGGGAAGAGGTTGTCCGCGAGCCCCTGGCCGAACAGGACCGGGACGTCCAGCCGGACGCCGTCCTCGACGAAGCCGACGGGGCCGTTGTCGTGGAACCGCGCGTCCAGGTCGGGCTCGCCGGGGCGGTCGCCGTCCGGCCACTCCCCGGTGGCGGCGCTGTACGCGAACCCCTCGTGGACGTGTCGCGGGAGGCTCCGCGCCCCGGTGGCGTACAGCGCCACGTTCCACAGCGTCCGCACCACGCCCTCGGGCGCCAGCGAGCGGGGGAGGTCGTACCAGGTGATGCGCGGGGAGAGCGCGTCGAACCGGGTGTAGCCCACCGTCCGGGTCTCGGTGAGCGCCCCGACGAGCTGGTACCCGCCGCCGTAGCTCTGGCCCATCGCGAACACCATCGGGTCGGCCTCACGCGGGGCGGGCGTGGCGGCCGGCCGGCGGCGGGCGACCCAGTCGAGGTCGGCGACGAAGTCCAGGACGGCGACGACGTCCCGGCCCTCCCGGGACGGCTCCTGGACGTGGGCCCTGCCGCCGGACTCGCCGTGGCCGCGCTGGTCGAAGCTCAGCACGCCGAAGCCGGCGTCGAGCTCCGGGCGGAACGCCCCGTCGCCGGCGGTGCGCGAGCCGGCCCAGCCGTGCGAGTGGAGGATCATCGGCACCGGGTCCCCGGGCGAGGCGCCGGCCGGCCGGTAGACCGTCGCCCCGATATCGATCGGGTTCGCCGACTCGTCGCTCCTGATGGTCACGTCCCGGTTGGAGTGGGTCGGTGTCGCGTCGGCGGCGCCCGGCCCGAGGGCCAGTGCGGTGGCGCCCGCGGCGGCCACCGCGAGGTACCGGCGTCGGCTCACGGCTTCGGGTCCGGGCGGGTGGGCGTCGTCCATGGTCGAGGTCGGTGCTGGGCCTGCCGGGGCCGTCGGGCGTCCCGGTGGGCCGACCACGCGGTAGGCGTTGTGCCGGGAACAGCTGGTGGTTGAAGCGGTCGGGCCGCGACCGCCGGTCGGCGCCGCGTCCCCAACCGCCCCCCCGGGTCGGCACCGTTTTCCCGACAGCAGACACAGCCGTGCCCATGGACGACGTGCTGGGCCGCGCCTGGCGGATGGACGCCCCCTGGGAGCTCGTGACCCGGCTGGCGGCGATCCCCAACCGCATGGGCGGCCACCCCGGCGAGCGCGAGGCCGCCGACGCCGTCGGCGAGGCCCTCGCCGAGGCCGGGCTCGACCCCGAGCACCGCCGGTTCGAGACGACGCGGTGGGAGCGCGGCGACACGGCGCTCGCCGTCGGCGACCGGTCGTTCGGGGCCGTCGCGCTGCCGTACTCGCCCGCCGGCGAGGTCGAGGCGCCGCTGGTCGACGTCGGCCACGCGGTGCCGGAAGCCTTCGAGGACGCCGACGTCGAGGACGCGGTCGTGGTCGCCTCGACCCACACGCCGCCCTGGCGCCGGTACGTCCACCGGATGGAGAGCTACGGGCGGGCGGTCGCCGGCGGCGCCGCCGCGTTCGTGTTCGCCAACCACCGGCCCGGACAGCTGCCGCCGACGGGGTCGCTGCGGTTCGACCGGGAGGGCCGGGTGCCGGGCGTCGGCGTCTCCGCCGAGACCGGCGACTGGCTGCGGAGCGCCGCCGCCGACGGCGGGACGGCCAGCCTCTCGGTGACGGCCGCGACCCGCCCCGCCGAGAGCACCAACGTGGTGGCGTCGCTGGGGCCCGACACCGACGAGACGGTGCTGGTGGTGGCCCACCACGACGCCCACGACGTGGGCGAGGGGGCGCTGGACAACGGCTGCGGCGTCGCCGTCGCGGTCGGGGCGGCGCGGCTGCTGACCGAGCTGTCGCTCGAGCGCCGAGTCACGGTGGCGACCGTCGGGTGCGAGGAGACGGGACTTGCCGGCAGCGAGGCCCTGGCCGGCGAGCGCGAGCCGTCGGTCGTCGTCAACGTCGACGGCGCCGGCCGGGCGCGGGACCTCCGGGCGCTGGTCCACGGCGCGCCCGCCCTCGGCGACCTCGCCGAGGCCGCCGTCGAGCCGGTGGGCCACCCCGTCCACGTCGAGGCCGAGCCCCACCCCTACAGCGACCACTGGCCGTTCCTGCGCCGGGGCGTCCCCGCGCTCCAGCTCCACAGCCGCCCGCCCCAGGGACGCGAGCGGGGCCGCGGGTGGACCCACACCGCCGCCGACAGCCGGGACAAGGTCGACCGCCGGGACCTCAACGCCCACGCCGCGCTGGCGGCGCTGATCGTCCGGGAGCTGGCCCGCAGCGAGCTCCCGGCCGTCGACGTGGACGCGCTCCGCGAGCGCCTCCGGGAGAGCGGCGCCGAGCCGGGCATGCGCGCCGCCGGCATCTGGCCCGAGCCGTGGGACCAACCGGCCGAGTAACCCGCCGCCGGGGCCGCGGGACCGACTCGTCGCCGGCGCGAGCCGACCGCCGACGGTGACGGGCACCGGCGAGCGGACGCCCGTGCGGGACATTCACGTACCGCGAGTATGAACGACTGCCACGGATGGACCTGCACGCGCGAGACATCGGCCGCGACGTCCGCGACCTCGGCACGCTCGTGGGCGACGTCATCGAGGCCCAGCACTCCCGGGAGGCGTTCGACCTCGTCGAGCGCCTGCGGACCGCGTCGATCGCCTACCGACACGGGGACGAACCGAGCCGCGACCCCGTCCGGGAGGCCATCGCCGACGCGCCCCCCGAGCAGGCGGCGACGACCGCCCGGGCGTTCACCACCTACTTCGAGCTCATCAACCTCGCCGAGGAGCGCGAGCGGGTCCGGGAGCTCCGGCGGGAGCGCCAGCGAGACGCGCTGGACGGGACGCTCGCGGCCGCCGTCGAGCGGCTGGCCGACCGTGGCGCCGACGCCGAGACGGTCCAGGCGGTGCTCGAGGACGTGCTGGTGGAGCCGACGTTCACCGCCCACCCCACGGAGGCGCGCCGGAAGACGGTGAAGGCCAAGCTCCGGTCGGTCGCCGGCCACCTCGAGACCCTCGACGAGCGGCGCCTCACCGCCGGCGAGCGCGAGCGGGTCGAGCGCAGCCTCGAGACGGAGGTGACGAGCCTCTGGCAGACCCCCCAGCTCCGCGGGCGCCGCCCGGAGGTGATCGACGAGGCGCGCAACGTCCAGTGGTACCTGGAGAACACCCTGTTCGAGGTGGTCGCCGACGTGTACGACCGGCTCGACCGTGCCCTTGCCGAGGACTACCCCGAGGTCGAGGTCCCGAAACTGCTCGAGTTCCGCTCGTGGGCCGGCAGCGACCGCGACGGCAATCCCCACGTCACCCCGGCGGTCACCGCCGAGACGCTGGCGCGCCAGCGCGCCGTCGTCCTCGAGCAGTACCGCGAGGAGTGCGAGCAACTCTCCGGCACGCTCTCCCAGGACGCCGCCCGCGTGACCGTCGGCGAGGCGGTGCGCGAGCGGCTGGCCACCCACCGCGAGGCACTGCCCGCGGACGCGGCCACCGCCGAGAGCCGGTACCCGGACGAGCCCTACCGCCAGCTGCTGGAGCTCGCCCGCGAGCGGCTCGACCGCGTGGGCGACGTGCGCCCGGGCGGCTACGAGTCGGCCGCGGGGCTGCTGACCGACCTCGAGACGCTCGCCGCCGACCTCCGGGGCAACGGCGCCGGTGGCGTCGCCGAGACCCACGTCGACCCGGTGGTCCGCCGGGTCGACACCTTCGGGTTCACCCTGGCGAGCCTGGACCTCCGGGACCACCGGGAGATGCACACCGCGGCGGTCGACGAGGTGCTGGCGCGGGCGGGCGTCGACTACGCGGCCCTCGAGGAGGCCGAACGGGTCGACCTCCTCACCGACGCGGTGTGCCAGTCCGACCCGGTGGTCGACCTGTCGGCCACCGACGGGCTCTCGGCGGAGGCGAGCCGCGTCGTCCGCCGGTTCGACGCGCTGGCCGACTGGCAGCGGGAGTACGGCGTCGACGCCATCGACAGCTACTGCATCTCGATGTGCGAGGAGCCGAGCCACGTCCTCGAGGTGCTGTTCCTGGCGGACCAGGCCGGAGTGGTCGACCTCCCGGGCCACTCCGGGCTGGACGTGGTCCCGCTGCTGGAAACCGAGAGCGCCCTGTCGGGCGCCCGGCGCATCATGGGGACGCTGTTCGAGAACGAGGCGTACGCGGCGGCGGTCGCCGCCCGTGGGGACACCCAGGAGGTCATGCTCGGCTACAGCGACTCCAACAAGGAGAACGGCTACCTCGCCGCCCAGTGGTCGCTGTACCGCAACCAGAAGCGCCTCGCCGCCATCGCCGACGACCACGGCGTCGACCTCCGGCTGTTCCACGGCCGCGGTGGCTCGATCTCCCGCGGCGGCGGACCCATGCACGACGCGCTGCTCGCGCTCCCGACGGAGACGGTAACCGGCCAGGTGAAGTTCACCGAGCAGGGCGAGGCCATCGCCGAGAAGTACGCGAACCCGCGGATCGCCGAGCGCGAGCTCGAGCAGATGCTCGCCGCCCAGGTCCGGGCGCGCCACGATGCGCTGGCGGCGCCCGACGAGACCGTGCCCGACGAGTGGGTGGCGGCGATGGACACGGCCAGCGACGCCGCGCGGGCGGCCTACCGCGACCTGCTGGAGACCGAGGGGTTCGTTGCGTACTTCGAGCAGGCGACGCCCATCACCGTCATCGAGGAACTCAACCTCGGCTCCCGCCCGGCCTCCCGCAGCGACGAGCGGTCGGTCGAGGATCTGCGGGCCATCCCCTGGGTGTTCGCCTGGACGCAGGCCCGGTGCATCCTGCCCGGCTGGTACTCGCTCGCCGCCGGCCTGGACGCCGCCCTCGCCGAGGACACCGACGAGGCCACGCTCCGGGAGATGTACGAGGCGTGGCCGTTCTTCCGGACCACCGTCGACAACGCCGCGCTCGCGCTGGCCCGCACCGACCTGGAGATCGCCGCGGCGTACGCCGACCTGGCCGACCAGCCGCTCCGCGACGCCGTGTTCCCCCGGCTCCGGGCGGAGTACGACCGGGCGGTGGAGCTGGTGACGGCGGTGGCCGACCGGGAATCGCTGCTCGCCCGCGACTGGCTGGCCGAGAGCCTCGAGCGGCGCAACCCGTACGTCGACCCGCTGAACCTCCTCCAGGTCCGGCTGCTCGACGCCGAGGACCGCTCGGAGCAGGCCGAGCGGACCCTCCGGCTCACGGTGAAGGGCATCGCCGCGGGCATGAAGAACACCGGGTGAGGCCCTCCGGCGCGGGGCCGCCCCGGCCTACCCCAGCCGCTTGCCCATGCAGGTCGCCGTCTCCGAACACAGCTCCCGGAACTGCCGGGTGTCGGCGACGGCGTCGGGGACCTCGTCGCGGTCGACCCGCTCGTAGCCCCGGGCCGCGAAGAAGGCCGCCGCGTCGGTGGTCAGCAGGTACAGCGCGTCGATGCCCGCGACCGCGGCGCGGGACTCCAGGCGCTCGCAGAGCGACGTGCCGAGGCCCCGGCCGCGGTGGTCGCGGTCGACGACGACCGACCGCAGGAGGCCCACCTCGCCCGCGGTCTCCAGGCCGCCGACGCCGACCGGGTCGCCGTCGGCGTAGGCGAGGTAGAATGCGGGGGCCGGGTCCCGCACGTCGTCGGTCGGCAGCCCGCTCTCGGCCAGCAGCGCCTCGACGTACCGGAGGGTCTCGCCGTCGGCCGGGCGGAGGGTGACCCGCGGCGCCGCCATGGTGGGACCCACGCGGGGCGGGGGCTTAGGCGTGGTCCCGCAGGCGGGCCGCCACCCTCGCACCCGTGGCCCGCGCCACGCGCCGCGCCTCGAAGGTCCGGCGGGCGTCCCTCGCCGCGTCGTCGTCGACGTCGAACGACAGGTCGGGGTAGGCGACGTCGACGAGTACCAGCGGTTCGGGGGCCGCCGGCGCGACGCCGTCGGGGCCGTCGAGCGGCTCGGGGGCGAGCACGCGGTCGACGAAGGCGAGGTCCCGGTCGCCGCGGGCGACGGCGGCCACCAGCGACGCAAGCCGGCGGACCAGCTGGCGCGGGAAGCCCTCGGCGGCCACCGTCAGCACCAGGAAGGCCGCCTCCCGGGCGACCGACACCGACAGCTCCCGGTCGGTGCCGTCGTCGTCGGGCGTGAGGTTCCGGAGGTCGTTGCGGCCGGCCAGCCGGTCGCAGGCCGCCCTCGCCCGGCCGTCGTCGGCGTCGGGCGCGTGGCGGTGGTACTCGTAGGTCCGCCGGACGGCGTCGCGGGTGGCGTGGAAGTCGGCGGGGGCGTCGGCCCGGGCCCAGGCCCGGACGTCGGCGGGCAGCTCGGCGTTGAGCGCCGTCGGGGCGAGCCAGTCGGGCGCAGCGAACCCGACGGTCTGGTGGGTGGCCGAGACGCCGGCGTCGGTGCGGCCCGCCGCGGCGTAGCCGTCGGGGACGCGCTCGGCCGGCGTCGTCACGTCCAGGGCGACCAGCGCGTCGAGGAGGGCGTCCGAGACGGTGTCGCCGTGGGGCTGGCGCTGGAACCCCCGGTAGCCGGCGCCGTCGTAGGCCAGCCGGTAGGCGTGCATTCAGGCGAAGTCCTCGTAGGTGGGCCGGTCGCGGTCGCCCGGGAAGTCATCGACCGGCGCGGTGGTCTGGTCGCCGGAGGCCATCTCCTTGACCGTCACCTCGCCGTTCGCGAGGTCCTGCTCGCCCACCACGACGACCGTCTCGGCGTTGATGCCGTCGGCGTACTCCAGCTGGGCGCCGAAGCTCCGGTCGGCCACGTCGGTCTCGACCACGTGGCCCCGCTCGCGGAGGTCCCGCGCCACGCGGGCGGCCACCGCCCGGGTGTCGCCCACCCGGAGGACGTAGTAGTCCGTCGCCAGCGCCTCCTCGGGGAAGACGCCGGCGCGCTGGAGCAACAGCGGCAGCGTGGAGTTCATCACGCCGATGCCGACGCCCACCGCCGGCGTCGGCTGGCCGCCGAATCCCTCGATGAGGTCGTCGTAGCGGCCGCCGCCGAACACCGACCGCGAGACCTCGCCCGTCGTGTCGAAGCACTCGAAGACGACGCCGGTGTAGTAGTCCAGCCCGCGGGCGGTCGTCAGCGAGACGGTGAGGTGCTCGCCGACGCCGAAGTCCTCGGCGGCGCCGAGCACCGCCCGGAGGTTGGCGACGGCGTCGGCCAGCCCCTCGCGGTCGGCGAACGCCAGCAGCTCGTCGAGGTCCTCGTCGCCGGCCCGGAGCACGTCGTCGAACGCCTCGGCCTGGGCCGCCGACAGGCCGGCGTCGACCAGCAGGTCGACGTAGGCCGCCCGGTCGACCTTCGAGCGCTTGTCCACCGCCCGGATGGCCGCCGCGCGGTCGACGTCGGCGTCGAAGCTCGCCAGCAGTTCGCCCAGGATGTCGCGGTGCGAGACCCGGAAGGTGAAGTCCTCGCCGGTGAGCCCCAGCGCGGTCAGCGCGTCGGCGGTCACCGCCAGCACCTCGGCGTCCGCCGAGGGGTCCGACGACCCGAAGACGTCGACGTTGGTCTGGTAGAACTCCCGGAACCGGCCCTGCTGGACCTGCTCGTACCGCCAGAACGGTCGCGTCGAGAACCACTTGATGGGCTTGGACAGCGCCTGCTGCTTGGCGACCACCATCCGCGCGACGGTCGGCGTCAGCTCCGGGGTCATGGCCACCTCCCGGCCGCCCCGGTCCTCGAAGGCGTACAGCTCCTCGACGATCTCCTCGCCGGACTTGTCGGCGTACAGCCGCGTCGCCTCCAGCGCCGGCGTCCCCACCTCGCGGAAGCCGTACGACCGGCAGGTGGCCTCCACGTCGTCGATGACCGCCCGGCGCGCGGCCATCGCGTCGGGGTAGAAGTCCCTGAACCCCTTGAGCGAGTCGTACATGGTGTCGGGTTCGGTGGCGCCCGGTTGAAACCTTACGATTGGGCGGCCGCGTCGAGAGGGGTGCGGATTCGGCGGATCTCGGCCCCGGACGGTACCGAGACGTCCCCGCCACATCCTGGAGAGCACGCACCACCCGGAACGCCTCAGGTGCTGTTGGCGGTTGCGGTCGAGAGCAGCCCTGTGGTCACCTGTCGCGGGAACCACTCTCGGGACGACTCACCCGACGGCAAGCCACCAGTCCCCCTGTCAGTACGCCCACCGGTCCACGACCTCGCCGCCCGCATCCCGAAGCGTCGCGGTGTCGCCGTCGTTGTTCCACAGCGCGCCGTCCTGGCCCCAGAACACGTGGGTCGCGTTGTCGGTGCCGCTGCCGGTGTGGAGGGTCACCGTCGCGCCCGCCGCGAGCGTCCGCGACCCGAACTCGTAGACGTGGCCGGCCTCGTCGGAGACGGTCCAGCCCGCGAGGTCCCGGGCCCGGTCGCCGCGGTTCGCGAGGACGACGTACTCGCCCGCGAGGTGGTCGTTGTCGTTGCCCGGCGCGTCGTAGCGGACGGTCGCGACCACGACGCCGGTCCCGTTGTCGGCGGTGGGCGTCGGCTCCCCGGTCGGCGTCCCCCGCGAGGAGGGCTCGCGGCAGGTCCAGAGCCCGGTGCGGGCGTCCTGGGCGCGGGACTCGGCGTCGTAGAACCGCTCGCCCCGGGCGAACGACGAGTCGTACACCCGGGCGTACCCCCGGTCGACGAGCCGGTAGTTGAACGTCGCCCCGTCGACGCGGACGTACGCCAGCAGCCGGTCGTAGGCACCCCGGCGGTCGGTGTTGGGGTCGAAGACCAGCGTCACCGACTGGCCGGCCAGCCGGTCGGTGGCGAACGCCGACGCCCGCTCGCCCCAGGTCCGGAGGCAGTCCCGGCCGGCGGCGGTGTCGGGGACGCCCTCGAACTCCGCCGGCGCGGTGTCGGCGTGGACCTCCGGGCTGTCGACGCCGATCAGGCGGACGGTGTCGTCGCTCCCGTCGGGAAAGCGGACCTCGACGGTGTCGCCGTCGACGACGTGGGTGACGGTCGCGCGCCGCTGCTCGCCGGCGGTCGGGGTCCCGAACGAGACGGCCTCGACGCAGCCCGCCGTCACGAGTAGTCCGACCAGCACCAGGGCGGCCAGCCGTCGCATTGTCGGGGGCATGGACGGGCCGCTCTTAAGCGGTGAGGCCGCCGGGGTGGGTCGGATGATCTGGTGGCTCGGGCCGGGAGGATGGTGCCGTCCGCTACCCTCTCCCCATCTCGTCGTTGACCGCACCGACCGCCTCGAAAGCCCCGCGGCGAGCGTGAGGTCGGGCCTACGGCCGACCTCTGCGTTCCGTCGCGGCTGCGCCGCGACGCGGGCGGGGGCATTCAGGCGGTCTGATCGGTTCAAGCACGAGGTGCGGTCGACGGTGGCGGTCAAGCGCAATGCGGGCGAACGGGCGGGTGCGGTCCAACGGTCCGAAGGTCAACGACGAGATGCGGGCTGGGGGTGCGGTTGCGGTCGGGTCACGTCCTCCGGTCGAGCGGCCGAGGGTTCTCCGACGGTTCTTCGCAAGCCCGATTCCGGCGAGCGATGGGGAGCGTTCCAACTCGCCCTATCCGACGTTCGTGGCGCGCTCGACGACCTCGGCGCCGTACAGCTCCGCGAGGTCGTCGTGCTGGTCGGGGCGGTGCTCGTAGACGTCCTGGAACAGGGTGATGGGGGTCTGGGCGGCCTGGTAGGTCGCCTCGTCCCACATCCGGTCGGAGCTGACCTCGACGGCGACGCCGTCGATCTCCAGCGTGGCGGCCTGGGTCATCGAGATGGCGCCCTTGCCCGCCGCCTTGGCGGCCTCGAACTCCTCCATGGAGTCGACGATGTCGTCCATCGAGGGCACGTAGTCGACGATGTCGAGCAGCTCGTCGGCCAGTTCGTCGGCGTCGACGTGGCGCTCGTCGCCGTCGACCTCGAGGACATAGCCGTCGCCGTCCTCGTCGAGCTCGACGTGGTCGCCGTCGTAGACCCACCGGCCGTCGGCGGACTCGAGCTCGACCTCGCGGCCGCCGGCCTCGAGCAGCCAGTAGCCCTCGACGGGCGGCAGCGGCGCCTTGTTGGCCTCGACGACCTGGCCGGGCGTCAGCGACCAGATGCCGAGCATGCCCTTGGCCTGGTTGTCGGTCATGCGCTCGTGGTAGCCGTCGATGTCGCGGATGTCGTCGTACGGGCCGTCGACGGCGATGCAGCCGGCGGCACTGGCCGCCCGCGAGGTGTTGTGCCGGAGCTCGGGCCACGGCGGCAGCCCGCCGGTGGGGGTGATGGCGCGCATGTCCTTGGTGTAGTCGACCTCGCCGTCGACCAGCAGGAACAGGCGCTCGAGGTTGTTGTCGGGCCGGCCCATCTCGTCGCGGAGCTTCCCCATCGCCAGCTCGGCGGAGCCGCTCTCGACGATGACCGACATCGCGAGGCTGCCCTCCTCGAGGCCGTACTCGTGCTCGACGATGGTGATGAACTCGTCGGCCTTCTTCCAGTCGTCGATGCCGCCGACCTCCGGGATGACGAACCCGTCGATGTGGTCGACGGCGCCCTCCGCGGGGTCGGCGATCTGGAGCATGTGCTGGAACCCCCGGTAGCGGGTCTCCGGGCTGTCGCGGTGCCAGACGACGCGGGGGTGGATCTCGCCCGGGAAGTCCGCGCCGTCCGCGGCGACGACGTCGACGACGTTGGCGGCGCCCTCGTCGCGCATGTTGGGCGCCGTGGCGTCCTCGTTGTCGGGGACCCAGACGTCCGGGGCCTGCATACCCCGGAGCCCGATGGCGCTGGCGAGCATCTTCGCCGAGTCGTCCTCGCCCTCGACGGCGGTCGGGGTCGTGAAGAACGTCCTGACGAACTTCCGGTCGTGGATGCGCTCGTCGTGCGTGGGTGGTGTCATACGGTCTGGTGAACGGTGGCTGCGAGCGTTAATAACGGTGGTCCTGGCAGCAGTTGCGGGAGCCGCTCAGTCGTCGCCCGAGGTGACGGGGTCGGACTCCTCCTCGGTGAAGCCCGCCGACTCCTCCATCCGCTGGCTGGCCTCGGGGTCGTACCGGGCCTCGATGTCCTGGAACCGCGAGACAAAGGAGAGCTCGTGGTGGCTCTCGGTCTCGTGGCCGAGGTAGCGGCCCTCGAGGTCGAACTGCGCCTCCTCGTCGTTCTCGGCGATGTTCTTCATGTCCTCGTAGACCGCGTGGGCGCCCGAGTGCAGCGCGAAGAGGGTGATGAAGATGTACTGGTAGCCCAGGTCGCCCAGCTCCTGGAACGTGAGCGGGTCCGCCTCCTCGCTCCACGCGAAGCTCGAGGAGTAGTTGAACGCGAGGTCGACCTCGGGGTGGGTCTCGTGGAGCGCCTCGGCGTAGGCGACGGCGTCCTCGCGGGACGGGTCGGGCATCTCGGGCCAGACGAGGTCGACGCCGCAGTCGGCGTACAGCCGCCCGCGCTCGACGTGCTCGTCCCAGTCGCCGTTGGCCGAGCCGTAGGCGTCGGTCCGGGCGATGACGACGGTGTCCTCGGACTGCTTGGCGTCGACGGCGGCGGAGAACCGCGCCTCGGCGTCCTCTCGGGAGACGATCTTCTTGCCCGCGATGTGGCCACACCGCTTGGGCGTGGTCTGGTCCTCGATGTGGACCGCGGCCACGCCGGCCTTCTCGTACTCGCGGACGGCCCGGCGGACGTTGTGGATGCCGCCGTAGCCGGTGTCGCAGTCGGCGATGACCGGCAGGTTCGTCGCCTCGACGATGCGCTTTGCGTTCTCGACCATCTCGGTCATCGTCACCATCTCGAGGTCCGGGAAGCCGAACTGGCCCAGGACCGTCGAGTAGCCCGACATGTACGCGGCGTCCAGCCCCGCCATCTCGGCCAGGCGCGCGTCGAGCGCGTGGTAGAGGCCCGGCGCGAACGTGAAGTCCTGCTCGTCGAACTTCCGTCGCAGCTCCCGGCCCGCCGGGTTGTCGACGTCGCGGACGATGGACTCCGTGTTCTGGACGCGACTCGCGACCTTGTCTTCGCCGTCGGTGTCGTGTGCCATTGTTTCGAATCCCTCGAACGGGTGTGCGTCCGTCGGTCCGAGAGTCGGCTACTAAACTGTTATGAATTATAATGTTAATACAGGTTAATGGATAAAGTCCATATAAGGGAGTGAGACTCTCTAGCACCACCGGGGGCGCCGGCGGGGCCGGCACGGCCCCGAGGCCGACCGCGCGGTCCGGCCACCGGCGACGGGCGCCGCCGGGCCGGCCTCAGCGGTCCCAGTGGTCGTGGACGGCGTGCCTGACGGAGCGCACACCCGAGAGTCCACGACATGGCGGTGGTGTCGGTCGGCGGCCGCGTGCGGCTCGTGCCCGCCGCGAACACCGGTGCCCCCTCATGCCGGTGCCGGGGATGCGAGGGTGGTTCAAGGGCGCCAACGACTAAGTGGTCCCCGCGCCGTGACACACGGTATGCGCTACGCCACGTTCCTCCTCGACCCGGAGGAGGACGGGGTCCACCCGGTCGAGAACGTCCTGACGCGGACGGCCGCCGTCACCCGCGGGGTCATTCGGGAGGTGAACATCCTCAACGACGGGACCGGGGTCGTGCTCTACACGCTCACGGGCGACCTCGAGCGGGCCCGGGACCTGCTGGCCGACCTGGAGTCGGTCCACACCGTCTACGTCGGCGGCGATGGCGAGGAGGGCGTGGCGTTCGTCCACTTCGACCCCAACGCGACCGTCCGGGCGCTGCTGGAGATCGTCGACGACAACGAGTTCGCGCTGGACCGGCCCATCGAGTGCCACCGCGAGGGCGGGCTCCGGGTGACGCTCATCGGCGAGCAGGCGGCCATCAGCCGGGCGACCGAGCTCGTGCCGGCGGAGGTCGGCCTCCAGCTCGAGGGCACCGGCCAGTACGACCCCCGGACCGACAAGCTCACGACCATCCTGACCGACCGCCAGCGCGAGGTGCTGTCCGTCGCGGTCGACGAGGGCTACTACGAGGAGCCCCGACAGACCACCCACCAGGAGATCGCCGAGGCCGTGGACCTGACGGCGGGGACGGTTGGCGAGCACCTGCGGAAGGCCGAGGAGCGGATCCTGTCCGGTGTGGTTGGGCGGTGAGGGGAGAGGCGTCCACCGAGACGTGAACCCGGGGCGCGCCCGTACCGAGGACGCAGCCGACGAACCATCGGTGCGGACCACGTCGTCCACTCCGCGAGAGAGTACCGGTCAGCGGAGGCGGCCGAGCAGCTCGTAGTCGTGGTCCGGCGTGTACCGGCGGAACAGCAGGCTGTTCGACAGCACCGACACGCTCGAGAACGCCATCGCGCCGGCGGCGAGCACGGGCTGGAGCAGGCCGAGCGAGGCCAGCGGGATCATCGCCGTGTTGTACCCCAGCGCCCACACGAGGTTCTGCTTGATCTTCGCGAGCGTCGCGTCCGAGATGCGGATCGCCTTCACGACGTCGAGCGGGTCGTCGCGCATCAGGGTGACGTCGGCGGCCTCGATGGCGACGTCCGTGCCCGAGCCGATGGCCGTGCCGACGTACGCGACCGCGAGCGCGGGGGCGTCGTTGACGCCGTCGCCGACCATCATCGCCTTCCGGCCCTCGTCCTGGATGGCCGCCACGGCGTCGGACTTGTCCTCGGGGAGGACCTCCGCGCGGACGTTCTCGGGGGCGATGCCGACCTGCTCGGCGACGGCGCGTGCGGTCCGCTCGTTGTCGCCGGTGAGCATCATCACGTCGACGCCGCGCTTCTGGAGCTGGCTCACGGCGTCCATCGCACTCTCCTTGACCGTGTCGGCGTCGGCGACCACACCCACGAGTGCGCCGTCGTAGGCGACCAGCATCGCCGTCTTCCCGTCGTTCTCGAGGCGTTCCATCGTCTCCCGGGCGGGCGAGGGGTCGATGCCGTTGTCACGGAGGAGCTTCCGATTGCCGACCAGCACCTCGCTGCCGTCGACGGTCGCTTTGATGCCGTGGCCGGGGACGTTCTCGAAGTCGTCAGGATCGGCCACGTCGATGCCGCGGGCTCGGGCTCCATCGATGATCGCCCGGGCCAGCGGGTGTTCGCTCCCGCTCTCGGCGGTCGCCGCGAGCCGCAGCACGTCGTCCTCGCTGAGCCGCTCACGTGCAGTCAGGTGACCCCCATCAGTAGCGGGATCCCCGCCGTCCGTGACGGGCTGGCCGTCGCCGTCGACGGAGTCGTCGAACACGACGACGTCGGTCAGCTCCATCTCGCCGTTCGTGAGCGTCCCGGTCTTGTCGAAGACGACGGTGTCGACGTCCTTCGCCCGTTCGAGGACGTCACCGCCCTTGAACAGGACGCCGTTCCGTGCACCGATGGTCGTCCCGACCATCGTCGCGGCGGGCGTCGCCAGACCCAGCGCACAGGGACAGGCGATGAGCACCGCGGAGGCGAACACGACGACGGCGAACTCGAAGACCGAGACTCCACCGCCGGCGACTGCGGGGCCGCCCGCGACGAGGCCCCAGAGCGGGAGCCCCTCGACGAAGCCCGCGAGGAGTCCGGGAAACAGGAACCAGACGACGCCCCAGAGGACCGCGTTGGCGATGACCGCAGGGACGAAGTACGCCGAGATGCGGTCGGCGAGGTTCTGGATGTCGGGCTGGCGGGACTGTGCTTCCTTCACCGTCTGCACGATCTGCTGGAGCGCCGTGTCCGTCCCGACCTTCGTCGCCTCGACGACGAGCACGCCGTTCTCGTTGATGGTCGACCCGACCACCTCGTCGCCCTCGGACTTCTCGACGGGGACGGACTCCCCGGTCACCATCGACTCGTCGACTGCCGACTGGCCGTCGACGACGACGCCGTCTG
>CAYWNQ010000025.1:0-16290 GCA_964459695.1 uncultured Halobacteriales archaeon
GCTGCACCATCGAGGTGACCGAGGCGGTGCTCGAGAGCGCCGGGCGGCCCGCCGAAGAGTTCGAGACCGCCGACGAGTAGGGGTTCGGAGAGCAGAGTCGGTGGCGTTCTGCTCGGTCGGGGACGATCGCAACGTCTCGCACCGCCCGGACTCACGGCTCGCTCCGCTCGCCGTTCGCTCGTTCGGTGGCGCTCGCTCACTTCGTTCGCTCGCGCCACCCGGCTCGCGGTTCGCTCCGTTCACCGCTCGCTCGTCACGAGACCCTCGCTCCGCTCGGGTCTCGCGTCTGACGTAAGAACTATGCACGTCCCTACCGCTCGTAGGGGTATGGGCCTCATGGACCAGCTCCTGGGGGGAGATACGAGGAGCGCCGACGACTACGTCGAGCTCGACCTCGACGACGCCGACACCGGCGCCCCGGCACGCCACCAGGTGCACATCGCCACCATCGGCGACAAGCAGGACGTCATCGCCATCAAGGACGCCGTCTACGACGGCGACATCGTCATCGCCGACATCACCCGCCACTCGACCAGCGACCGCACGATGGAGCACATCTCCGACGAGCTCAAGCAGGTCGCCCGCGAGGTCGACGGCGACATCGTCCAGAAGGACGACGACCAGATCATCATCACCCCCAGCGGCATCGGCATCAGCCGCGAGAAGCTGGAGAACTGACCCGGCGACTCAGGCCGGCAGCGCGACGCGGTCGACGACCTCCTCGTGGCGTGCGTCCCACAGCTCCAGCCCCTGCACCGTCCACTCGACGGGCTCGACCGCCCCCGTCAGCTCCGCGGCGTCGCCCCCGCGGGCGACCGTGACGTGGGGGACGTAGCCCTCGCCCTCGATGGCCGGGCGGACCTCGAACGCCACACAGAGCCGCTCGTGGAGCCCGGCGAGGCCGGGACTCTCGACGGCCAGGTACGCGACCGGCCCACGGCCGTCCGGCGGGTCGTCGAACGTCTCGACGCGGTGGACCCGCGCCGCCACTGTGGGCGCGCCCGCCAGCGCCTCGCGAGCGCGGCGCTCGAGCACGGCGGCGTCGCCCTCGCCAAGGCGCTTGCAGACAAGCGTGTGGCGCTCGCGCACCTCGGCGGTCCGGGCCCGCGCCGCCACGCCGGCGGCCAGCCGGCCCACCTCGGGCGGCACCGGCGCGTTCAGGCTGTACACGCCGCTCTCTCGACCGGCGATCGGCAAGGGGCTGTCGGTGGCCGGGTCAGATCTGGTCCAGCAGCCAGAGCACGATGAGGACGAGGATGATGAGCCCGAGCAGCGGCTGGAACGGTCCGAGCAGTGCGGTGAACGCGCCGATGATCTCGCCGACGATCTCCAGCAGCAGCCACACCACGACCAGCAGCAGGATGACCTTGATGAGGTCCTCGGCCTCGATCTTGGCTCGCATGGGCGAGTAGAGGCCCGTTCGGGTCTAAAGTGCTGTGGCCGGGGCTCAGAGCCGCGACCCCACGAGGTACAGCACCAGCGCGACCGCCAGCACCGCGAACAGCAGCCCCGTGACCGGCCCGGAGAGCCAGTCCAGCACGAACGCCACCAGCCAGAGCACCGCCATCGCCACGGCGATGGCCGCGGCCAGGCCCACCGACCGGGAGACGACGGAGCTGTCGGGCACGCCGCCGACTCGGCGGGGGAGACGGAAAGCCCCTGTGCATCCGGCGGGCGGTCGGGCCAGCAGGCCGAGGGCCCGCCATCGTCCCGACGGATTTATTCCCCGAAGGTGCCAGGCGTCGATGATGACCGGTCGTCGCGCCGCCGTCGCCCTGGTGGTCGTGCTCGCCGTGGCGTCGCTGGCGGCGCCCGCCACCGCGACCCACCAGAGCAGCCGGAAGCTCATCCTCGACCTGGAGGCCGACGGCGACGCGGCGGTCACCTACCGCATCAGCTACGAGCTGTCCAACGCCACCGACCGCGGGCGCTTCGAGGCCATCGAGTCCGGCGGGACGGCCCGCGAGCAGCGCCTCGACCGCTTCGGAGAGACGCTCCGGGCGGGAGCACGCATCGTCCGCAACCAGACGAACCGCAACTCCACGGTCGCGGTCGGCGACGCGACGGCCCAGCGGTACGACAACGGGACGGGGATGGTCCGGCTCCACGCCCGGTGGACCGCGGTCGGCGACGAGCGCGGTCGGCTCCTGGTCGTGACCGAGCCGTTCGTGCGCGACTACCGCCCGCAGGGCCGGCTGGCGTTCGTCGCGCCCGACGGCTACCTGCGGGAGACCTCCCAGCCGCCGCCGGGCGTCGCGCGGCTCCGGTCGGTCGTCTGGAGCGCCCACCAGGACACCGGCGGGATGTTCCTGAGCTTCGTCCCGGAGCCGACGCCGACACCCGCCGCGGCGTCGCCGCCGGCGGGCATGTCGCCGTTCCTCGGCGCCGTCGCCATCGCCCTGGTGCCGGTGATCGCGGTCGCGTTCGCGCTCGGCCGTCGCGAGTGACTCCGGGCGGTCCCTACCTGAACGTGGGCCCCACCGACCCGTCCCGGAAGCCTTTAATAGCACGCTCCGGCTACGTGGGCCTACATGACGGCGACCCGCGCCCGCGGCGACCAGGCGGCGGCCGCGAGCGGCGGGTCCGCGCGCTTCTCCCCGCGACCGCGACCGGGCCGCTAGGCCCACCTCCACCCATCCCCACGCGGCTCGCACCGTCTCCGACGATCGACCGCCCGGTTCGGCGGTCACCCCACCCACCCCACCAAACCGATGTCACCCGACACCAACGACGCGGTCGCGCTCGCCTTCTCCGGCGGGCTCGACACGACAGTCTGCGTCCCGCTGCTCGAGGAGGAGTACGGCTACGACGAGGTGATCGGCGTCACCGTCGACGTCGGCCAGCCCGAGGCCGAGTTCGCCGAGGCCGAAGAGACCGCCGCGGCGCTCGGGCTGGACCACCACGTCGTCGACGCCAGGGCGGAGTTCGCCGACCTCTGCCTCGACGCGGTCCGGGCGAACGCCGACTACCAGGGCTACCCGCTCGGGACCGCCCTCGCGCGGCCGGTCATCGCCGAGAAGATCCTCGCGGTCGCCCGGAGAGAGGGCTGCACCGGCCTCGCCCACGGCTGCACCGGCAAGGGCAACGACCAGCTCCGGTTCGAGGCGGTCTGGCGGGATTCGGACCTCGAGGTCGTCGCCCCCGTCCGCGAGCTGGGGCTCACCCGCGAGTGGGAGCAGGCCTACGCGGCCGAGCGGGACCTCCCCGTCGAGGCCGGCAACGAGGGCGACTGGTCGATCGACACCAACCTCTGGAGCCGGTCGGTCGAGGGCAAGGAGCTCGAGGAGCCCGCCCACGTCCCCGGCGAGGAGATCTACGAGTGGACCGAGCCGCCCGGAGAGGAGACCCTGGAGCTCGCCGTCGCGTTCGAGGACGGCTACCCCGTCGCCGTCGACGGCGAGGAGCTCGACCCGGTCGCGCTCGTCGAGGAGCTCAACCAGGTCGCCGGCGCCTACGGGGTCGGCCGCACCGACGTGATGGAGGACCGGATGCTCGGGCTGAAGGTCCGGGAGAACTACGAGCACCCGGCGGCGACCGTGCTACTGAACGCCCACGCCGCGCTGGAGGACCTGGTGCTCACCAAGGAGGAGCGGTCGTTCAAGCGCCAGGTCGACCACCAGTGGGCCGAGAAGGGCTACCAGGGGCTGGTCGACGCCCCGCTGGTCGACGCGCTGGAGGGGTTCATCGCGAGCACCCAGGAGCGCGTGACCGGCACGGTCACGGTGCGCCTGGAGGGCGGCCAGGCCCGCCCCGTCGGCCGGGAGTCGGCCTACGCCGTCTACTCGGCGGAGGCGGCGTCGTTCGACACCGAGGACGTGCTGGACGGCATCGAGCAGGCCGACGCCACCGGCGTCGCGAAGTACCACGGCTTCCAGGAGCGCCTGGCGAACCGCGCCATCGGGTCCGCCCGCGAGGCGGCGGCCCGCCACGAGGCGGCGACCGACGGGGGCGATTCCGACGGGAGCGACGACACCGGAGCGTGACATGAACGACGAGGAACCCGCCGACGACGTGGTCCGCCGCGAGCGCTTCAGCGGCGGCCCCGCCCGCGGGTTCCTCTCGTCGCTGGCCGACGACGAGCGCATCTTCGCCGCCGACTTGGCGGTCGACCGGGCCCACGTCGTGATGCTGGCCGAGCAGGGAATCGTCGACGACGACACCGCGGGGGCCGTCCTCGGGGCGCTGGCCGACGTCGAGACCGCTGGCCACGGCGCGCTGCCCGACGGCGAGGACGTCCACGCCGCCATCGAGACCGCGGTCATCGACCGCGTCGGCGCGGCGGGCGGCCGGCTGCACACCGCCCGCTCGCGCAACGACGAGGTGGCGACCTGCGTCCGCTACCGGCTGCGGGGGGACGTCCTCGACGCGGTCGAGGCCACGCTCGGGCTCAGGGCCGGCCTGGTCGATGTCGCCGACGCCCACGCTGGGACCGTGATGCCCGGGCTCACCCACCTCCAGCCCGCCCAGCCGACGACCGTCGGCCACCACCTGCTGTCCTACGCCGACGCGGTTGCCCGCGACACCGAGCGGCTGCTCGACGCCTACGAGCGGGTCAACCGCTCGCCGCTCGGGGCGGCGGCGTTCGCCGGCACGCCGTTCGACGTCGACCGCGAGCGGACGGCGGCGTTGCTGGGGTTCGACGGGGTCGTGGAGAACGCGATGGACGCCGCCTCGGCGCGGGACTTCCTGGTGGAGACGACCGCCGCGACCGCGGCGCTGTCGACGACGCTGTCGGGGCTGGCCGAGGACCTCGTGCTGTTCGCCCACGACGGGCTGGTCGACCTGGACGACGACTACGCGTCGACGTCCTCGATCATGCCCCAGAAGAAGAACCCCGACTCGCTGGAGCTGGTGCGCTCGACCGCCGGCGAGGCCGCCGGCGGGCTCCAGGCGGTAGTGGCGCTGCTGAAGGGGCTGCCCCGCGCGTACAACCGCGACCTCCAGAACGCCCACGGCCACGCGTTCGACGCCGTCGACGCCGTGGCCGAGGCGACGACGGTGGCCGCCGGCGCCGTCGCGACGGCGACGTGGGACGAGGCGGCGCTGGCCGACGCGGCGGACGAGGGCTTCTCGACGGCCACGGGCGTCGCCGACCGGCTGGCGATGGCCGGCGTCCCGTTCCGGACGGCCCACGAGGTGGTGGCGCGGGCCGCCGAGCGCGTCGACGGGGACGCGAGCGCGAGCGACCGGCGCGCGGCGGTCGAGGCCGCCGCCGCGGACCTGCTCGACGAGCCCCTCGGCCACTACGTCGACCGCGGGGACCTCGAGGCGGCGCTCTCCCCCGCCGAGTCAGTGGCGATGCGGGACTCCCGCGGCGGCCCCGCCCCCGGCGCGATGGCCGACGGGCTCGAGCGGACGCGGGCGTCGCTGGCCGCCGACCGCGAGGCGCTCGCTTCAGAGCGCGAGGCCCTGGCCGAGGCGGCGGCGGCCCTGGAGCGGGAGGTGGCCTCGTATGTCTGAGCGCCGACGGGGACGACAGGCCCGGCGGCGACCGCTGCCGCCGCCGTCCCCGCCCGGGGACGTACTACCACAAACCTGATAATCGAAATCAGTAACGCGATTATATTGGGCTTGAGGAGGTTTAGCCGCGGGTATCCGTAATCACCAAGTTCTGATAGGTCCGAAGGGTTTAAGTCCCCGAGACCCCCACACCCACTACGATGGTCGAATGTATCGAGTGCGGGGCCGAACTGTCCCTGCACGACGACCTGGAGGTCGCCGAGATCGTCGACTGTGCCACCTGCGGCGCCGAGCTCGAGGTCGTCGCGGTCGACCCGATCGCGGTCGACACCGCCCCCGAACTCGAAGAGGACTGGGGGGAGTGAGCGTGGACGTCGGCGTACTGTACTCCCGCATCCGCCGGGACGAGAAGCTCCTGCTGGGCGAGCTGCGCGACCGCGGCCACGAGGTCACCAAGGTCGACGTGCGGACCGAGCGCTTCTCCGTCCACGAGCCGCCCGCGGCGTTCGACGGCGTCGACGTGGTGCTCGACCGGTGTCTGGCCACCAGCCGCAGCATGTACACCACGCGGTTCGTCGACCACTACGACGTGCCCGTCGTCAACGACCCCGAGACGGCGGCCATCTGCGCCGACAAGGCCCGCAACAGCCTGGTGCTGGCCGACGCGGGCATCCCGACGCCCGCCACCGAGGTGGCGTTCACCAAGGAGTCCGCCCTGGAGGTCATCGAGGAGTTCGGCTACCCCTGCGTGCTGAAGCCGGTCATCGGCTCGTGGGGCCGGCTGATGGCGAAGATCGACTCCCGGACCGCCGCCGAGGCCATCCTCGAGCACAAGGAGACGCTGGGCCACTACGAGCACAAGGTGTTCTACGTCCAGGAGTTCGTGGACAAGCCCGGGCGGGACATCCGCGTCGTCGCCACCGACGGCGAGCCCGTCGCCGCGATGGCGCGGTCGTCGGACCACTGGCTCACCAACGCCGCCCAGGGCGCCGAGACCGAGGAGATCGAGGTCGACGACCGCATGGCCGAGCTGGTCGCCGACGCCTCCGAGGCGGTCGGCGGCGGGCTGCTCGGCGTCGACCTGATGGAGACCGGCGAGGACTACACCGTCCACGAGGTCAACCACACCGTCGAGTTCAAGGCCCTCGACGAGGTCACCGAGGTCGACGTCGCCGGCACCGTCGTCGACTGGCTGGAGGAGACCGTCGCCGACACGGTCGAGGTCACCCCATGAGGGCGTCGGTGGTGGGCGGCTCGGGCTTCACCGGCGGGGAGCTGCTGCGGCTGCTGGACGGCCACCCCGAGTTCGACGTGGTCCAGGCCACCTCCCGCCAGTACGGCAACCGGACGGTCGGCCACGTCCACCCCAACCTCCGGCATCTGGACCTGCGGTTCTCCTCGCCGGAGGACCTCGAGAGCGTCGACGTGCTGTTCGCCGCGACGCCACACGGCGTCTCGATGGCCCACGTCGACGAGTTCCGGGCGGCCGCCGACGTCGTCGTCGACCTCTCGGCGGACTTCCGGCTGTCCGAGCCGGCGGCCTACGACGAGTACTACGACGGCCACGACCGCCCGGAGCTGCTCGCGGAGGCGGTCTACGCGCTGCCGGAGCTGACCCGCGAGGAGCTGCCCGGCGCCGACCTGATCGCCGCCGGCGGCTGCAACGCCACGGCGACCATCGTCGGCCTGCTCCCGCTGTTCGAGGCCGGCGTGCTCGGCGGCGACGAGCGCGTCGTCGTCGACGTGAAGGTCGGCTCCTCGGAGGGTGGGTCGGGCGGCGGCGCCGCCTCGAGCCACGCCGAGCGCTCGGGCGTCGTCCGGCCCTACGCCCCCACCGGCCACCGCCACGAGGCCGAGATCGAGGAACTGCTGGGACTGTCGGTGTCGTTCACGGTCCACGCCGTGGACATGACCCGCGGCGCGGCGGCGACCTGCCACGTCTTCCCCGACGAGGCCGTGGGCAAGCGCGACCTGTTCGACGCCTACCGCGAGCGCTACGACGACGAGCCGTTCGTCCGGCTGGTTGCCGGCGGTGGCGGCGTCTACCGCTACCCCGAGCCCAAGGCCGTCGCCGGGTCGAACTACGCGGAGGTCGGCTTCGAGGTCGACCCCCCGAACCGCCGCCTGGTCGTCTTCTCGGCCATCGACAACATGATGAAGGGGTCGGCGGGCCAGGCCGTCCACGCCGCCAACATCGCCGTCGGCTGCGAGGAGACCGCCGGCCTGGACGCCACCGGTCTCCACCCGGTCGGGGCACCCTGAGGCGATACCGATGACGGTCATCGTGAAGATCGGCGGCGCCCGCGCGGTCGAGCCAGCGGGCGCGCTGGCCGACGTGGCCAGGCAGGTGGAGGCGGGCCAGGACGTAGTCGTCGTCCACGGCGGCTCGACCGCCGTCGACGACGCCCTGGAGGCGATGGGGGTCGAGCCCGAGTACGTCGAGACCCCCGGCGGCGTCGTCGGCCGGTTCACCGACGCCGAGACGATGGACGTCTTCACCATGGCGCTGCCCGGCCTCGTCAACACCGACCTCGTCGTCGGCCTCCGGACCGAGGGCGTCGACGCGGTGGGCCTGTCGGGCGTCGACGGCGGACTGCTGACCGGCCCCCGGAAGTCCGCCATCCGCGTCGTGGAGGACGGCACGAGGAAGATCCGTCGCGGCGACCACTCGGGCACCATCGAGGCCGTCGACGCCGGCCTGCTGGAGACGCTGCTGGCCGACGGCCGCACGCCCGTCGTCTCGCCGCCGATGCTGGCCGAGGAGGGACTCGCCGTCAACACCGACGCCGACCGCGCCGCGGCGGCGGTCGCGGCGGCGCTGGGCGGCACGCTGGTCTCGCTGACCGACGTCGCCGGCGTCTACGCCGACCCCGACGACCCCACCACGCTCATCGAGCGCGTCGAGACGCCCGCCGACTACGAGCGCCTCGCCGACGCCGCCGAGGGGTTCATGGAGCGCAAGGTGATGGCCGCCACCGAGGCCCTGGAGGGCGGCGCCGGGGAGGTCGTGGTGGCCGACGCCAACGCCGACGAGCCCATCTCGTCGGCCCTGGACGGCGGCGGGACCCACGTGCTCCCAGGGGCGCTGGAGGGAGACTCGTGACCGCCAGCCCGTCCCACCGCCCCCTGGCGGACTGGAAGGGCGAGAGCGAGAGGGCCTCCCGGGCGGTCGCGGCCTCGACTGAATCGACCACCGGATTCACAGGGACTACAGAGCCATGAGCGGGTTCGTGTTCAGCGAGAAGCCCATCGAGATCGAGCGCGGCGAGGGCGTCCACCTCCACGGCGCCGACGGCACCGAGTACCTCGACTTCGGCGCCTCCTACGCCTGCGCGCCGGTCGGCCACTGCCACCCCGAGGTCGTCGACGCCGCCACCGCCCAGCTCGAGGACCTGATCTACGTCCAGGCCTCCTACCCCACGGCGGCGCGGACGGCGCTGTACGAGCGGCTGGCCGGGGTCGCGCCGGGCGACGTGAGCCGGGTGTGGCTCTGCAACTCCGGGACGGAGGCCAACGAGGCGGCGCTGAAGTTCGCGCGCCACGCGACCGGGCGCTCGAAGATCGTCGCCACGACGCGGGCGTTCCACGGGCGGACGATGGGGTCGCTGGCGGCGACGTGGAAGGACGCCTACCGCGAGGGGTTCGGGCCGCTGGCGGGCGACGTGGCGTTCGTCCCGTACGACGACCCCGACGCGCTGGCGGCCGAGGTCGACGACGAGACCGCCGCCGTCATCGTCGAGCCCGTCCAGGGCGAGGGCGGCATCAACCCCGCCTCCGGGGAGTTCCTGACGGCGGCCCGGGCGGCCACCGACGACGCCGGCGCCGCGCTGGTGGTCGACGAGATCCAGACCGGCCTGGGCCGCACCGGGTCGATGTGGGCCTGCGAGCGCCACGGCGTGACGCCCGACGTCCTGACGACCGCAAAGGGCCTGGCCAGCGGGCTCCCGATGGGGGCGACGCTGTGCCGGGAGTGGGTCGCCGCCGACGCCGGCAACCACGGGTCGACGTTCTCCGGCGGCCCGGTGGTGTCGGCGGCGGCGGGCGCGACGCTGTCCGTACTCGAGCGCGAGGCCGTGCCCGCCCACGCCGGCGAGGTGGGCGCGTACCTCCGCGAGCGGCTCGCCGCCGAACTGGGCGACGCCGCCCGCGAGGTGCGCGGCGAGGGGCTGCTGGTGGGGGTCGAGGTCAAGCGCGGCGCCAACCGCCTGCTGCGCGACCTCGCGCTGGAGCACGGCGTGCTGGCGCTGCCCGCCGGCCGGACGGTGGTGCGGCTGCTGCCCCCGCTGACAGTCGAGCGCGCCCACTGCGACCGGGTCGTCGACGCGCTGGCGGAGGTGGTGGGATGAGCGACGACCCGGCCGGCGACGCGGCGGACGACGGGACCCCCGCAGCGCCCGACGAGGCTGCCCGCGACCTGCTGGTCGACCTGGTCGAGACGCCGTCGCCGACCGGCGAGGAGGCCGCCTGCGCCCGCCGGCTGGCGGCGTTCTTCGAGGACCACGACCGCGAGGTGTGGCTCGACGACGCCGGCAACGTCAGGGCGCCCGCCGACGACGCCGTGCTGCTGACCTCCCACGTCGACACCGTGCCCGGCGCGATTCCGGTGCGGGTCGAGCGCGAGGCGCGAGGCGCGGCGGCCGGCGACGCCGTGCTCTGGGGCCGGGGCAGCGTCGACGCCAAGGGGTCGCTGGCGGCGATGGCGGTCGCGGCGGTCCGGACCGGCGTCTCGTTCGCCGGCGTCGTCGGCGAGGAGGTCGACTCGCGTGGCGCCCGCCACCTGGTCGCCGACAGGGCGGCCCCCGAGGCCGTCGTCAACGGCGAGCCCTCGGGCGTCGACGGCGTGACGCTGGGCTACCGCGGGCTGCTGGCCGGCACCTACGTCGCCACCAGCGAGTCCGGCCACACCTCCCGCCCGGAGAACAACGCCATCCAGGACGCGCTGGACTGGTGGGGCCGCGTCGAGGCCGAGTTCGCAGCCGACCCCTACGAGCCCGCCTTCGAGTCGGTGACCACCAAGCCCGTCGCCGTCGACGGCGGCACCAGCGACGACGGCCTCTCGGTGGAGATGACCATGGACGTCCAGTTCCGGGTGCCGCCGCCGATGACGTGCGAGGAGGTCCGCGAGGTCGCCGACGGCCACCTGACGGCCGGGACGGTCAACTGGACCGACGCGGTGCGGCCGACGATGCAGTCGCCCCGGACCGACCTGGCGCGGGCGTTCCGCGCGGCCGTCCGGGCCGCCGGCGCCGAGCCGCGGCTGCTGCGCAAGACCGGCACCAGCGACATGAACGTCTACGCCGGCGCGTGGGACTGCCCGATGGTGACCTACGGCCCGGGCGACTCGAGCCTGGACCACGCCCCCGACGAGCACCTGCCGCTCTCGGACCTGGACCGCGCGGTCGCCGTGCTCGCGGACGTCTGCGGGAGGGTCACGTCGTGAACTTCGTCGACGTCGACGACCTGACGCCGGCGGACCTGCGGGAGGTGCTGACCCGCGCCGCCGACCTGAAGGAGCGCCACGCCCGCGGCAAGGACCACCCCAAGCTCGCCGGCCAGTCGCTGGCGATGATCTTCGCCAAGCCCTCGACGCGGACGCGGGTCTCCTTCGAGACCGGGATGACCCAGCTCGGCGGCCACGCCGTCTTCCTCGGGCCCGACGACATCCAGCTGGGCCACGGCGAGCCCGTGAAGGACACCGCGCGGGCGCTGTCGCGGTACGTCGAGTTCGTGATGGCGCGGCTGTTCGACCACGCCGACGTCGAGGAGCTGGCCGAGTACGCCACCGTCCCGGTGGTCAACGGCCTGACCGACGACGCCCACCCCTGCCAGACGCTGGCCGACCTGCTCACCATCCGCGAGCGGTTCGACAGCTTCGCCGACGCCAGCGTGGCGTGGGTCGGCGACGGCAACAACGTCTGCCAGTCGTTCGTGCTCGGCGCGGCGATGACCGGCGTCGACCTCACCGTGGCGACGCCGGCCGGCTACGGCGTCGACGGCGACGTGCTCGACCGGGCCGCCGCCGTCGGCGAGGCGCCGACGGTGACCGACGACCCCCGGGCGGCGGTCGACGGCGCCGACGTGGTCTACACCGACGTCTGGGTCAGCATGGGCGAGGAGGGCGACCGCGAGCGGAAGCTGGCGGCGTTCGAGGGCTTCCAGGTGAACGACGACCTGCTGGACGACCAGCTGGTGATGCACTGCCTGCCGGCCCACCGCGGCGAGGAGGTCACCGACGCGGTGCTCGAGAGCGACCGCGCCATCGTCTGGGAGCAGGCCGAGAACCGGCTCCACGCCCAGAAGGGGCTGCTGACGTTCCTGGCGGGGTAGGGCCCGAGCCCGACGGCCCCCGCAGGAACGGTCGGGACCGGCCCACTTTTCCTCGCGCCCGGCCTGGAACCGGGCATGAACCTCTCGCTCGACGAGTCGCCGCCCGAGGGCGCCGACGTCTGGCTGACCTGCATCGAGTGTGGCGAGCGCCGCCCCGCGTTCGAGTCGGTCGTCTACACCTGCCCGTCGTGTGACGGTCTGCTGGAGGTCCGCTACCGGGAGTACCCGGATTTCGACGCGTTCGAGGGCCGCGGCGTCTGGCGGTACGCGCCAGCGCTGCCCGTCGACGGCGGCGTGACGCTCCCGGAGGGCGACAGCCCGCTCCACCGGGTCCCCCGGCTCGAGGAGTCGGTGGGCGTCGGGACCCTCCGGGTCAAGCACGAGGGGATGAACCCCACGGGGTCGTTCAAGGACCGCGGGATGACCGTCGGCGTCCAGGTCGCCCGCGAACTCGACGTCGGGCGGCTGGCGTGTGCCTCGACCGGCAACACGTCGGCGGCGCTTTCGGCCTACGGCGCCCGCGCGGGGATGGAGACGCTGGTCCTGCTGCCCGCCGGCAAGGTCGCGGCGGGCAAGGTCGCCCAGGCCAGCCTCCACGGCGCACGCATCCTGGAGGTCGACGGCAACTTCGACGACTGCCTCGACGTCGTCCAGGCGCTGGCGGCCCGCGGCGAGGCCTACCTGCTGAACTCGCTCAACCCGTTCCGGCTCGAGGGCCAGAAGACCATCGGCCACGAGATCCTCGAGGCCGTCGCCGCCGACCACGGCACGGTGCCCGACCGCATCGTCCTGCCGGTGGGCAACGCCGGCAACACCGCCGCGCTCCACAAGTGCTTCCGGGAGCTGGTCGCCGCCGGCGAACTCGACCCCGACGAGGTGCCCGCCCTCACCGGCGTCCAGGCCGAGGGCGCCGCGCCGCTGGTCGAGGCCGTCGAGGCCGGCGCCGACGCGGTCCGGCGGTGGGACGACGTCGAGACCCGCGCGACGGCCATCCGGATCGGCAACCCGGTCAACGCGCCGAAGGCGCTGCCGGCGATCCGCGAGACCGGCGGCACCGCCGTCGCGGTGTCCGACGAGGCCATCACCGCCGCCCAGCGGGAGCTCGCCGGGGAAGGCGTCGGCGTCGAGCCGGCGTCGGCGGCGTCGCTGGCCGGCCTCCGCGAGCTCCGCGACCGCGGGGTCGTCGGCGCCGACGAGACGGTCGTCTGCCTCACGACCGGCCACCTGCTGAAGGACCCCGACGCCGCCGTGGCCGCCGGGCGCGAGCCCGAGCCCGTCCCGAACGACGTCGACGCCGTCCTGGCACACCTCGGGGAGTGACCGACGACGCTGCCTATTTGCCGGCCGGGGCCCGACACCGGTCATGGAGACCGTCGACGTCGAGGCGCTCGACGACTGGATGGGGCCCGCGGACGTCAAGCGCCCGCTCGGCCGGGCGCTGGGCCTCGAGCACGCGGCACTGAACTACTACGAGCTGGCGCCGGGCGAGTCGTTCGCGTTCGGCTACCACCGCCACGCCGACCAGGAGGAGGTGTTCGTCGTCCAGCGCGGCACGGCGACCTTCGAGACCGAGGACGGCCCCGTCGAGGTCGGCGGCGGCGAGGCCGTCCGGTTCGCGCCGGGCGAGTGGCAGCGCGGCGTCAACGAGGGCGACGAGCGCGTCGTCGCGCTGGCGCTGGGCGCGCCCGCCGACAGCGGCGAGACGGAGATACTGCGGGACTGTGGCGACTGCGGGGAACGGACCGCCCAGTCCGTCGAGCCCGTCGACGACGGCGCGGCACTGGTGACCGTCTGCGAGGACTGCGGCGCCGAGACTGGGCGGTTCACGTAGCGCTTTTCCGGCCCGGCGGCCCACGGCCGACCATGGTCACCGTCGTCTACGACGACGACTGCGGCTTCTGCACCTGGAGCGCCGACCTGCTGGCCCGGCGCGCCCGTCCGGCCGTCGACCTGGAGTTCGTGCCGTTCTCGGCGCTCGAGGAGCGCGAGGACCTGCGCGGGCAGTTGCCCGGCGACTGGGCCGACTGTGCCCACCTGGTCGTCGACGGCGAGGTCCACTCGTGTGGCGCGGCGACCGAGCAGGCGCTGCTGCTGACCGAGTGGGCCCCGGACTGGGCCGCCGACCTGGTCGCCTTCCTCCGGAACTTCGACGACTACGAGGGGCTCCGGGAGGCCGCCTACGAGCTGGTCGCGGACAACCGCGAGCTGCTGGGGGAGCTGGCGTCCCGCGACTCCCTGGACGCCGAGGTGGCGGGCGGCGACGAGGCCGACGTCGACGAGACGGGATAGACCGCTACTCGAAGGCCGGCACGCCGGTGAGGTCGTGGCCGAGGATGAGCGTGTGGATGTCGTGGGTCCCCTCGTAGGTGTAGACGGTCTCGAGGTTGGCCATGTGGCGCATCGGCGAGTAGTCCGCCGTGATGCCGTTGCCGCCCAGCACCTCGCGGGCCACCCGGGCCTGGTCGCGGGCCATCCGGACGTTGTTGCGCTTGGCCATCGACACCTGCTCGGGCCGGAGCCGGCCGGCCTCCTTGAGCTCGGCCAGCCGGTGGGCCAGCAGCTGGCTCGTGGTGACCTGGGTCGCCATCTCCGCGAGCTTGCGCTGCTGGAGCTGGAACCGGGCGATGGGCCCGCCGAACTGGTCGCGGTCGCCGGCGTACGCCCTGGCGGTCTCGAAGCAGTCCCGCGCCGCCCCGACCGCGCCGAACGCGATGCCGAACCGGGCCTGGGTGAGACACGACAGCGGGCCCTTCATCCCCGCCACGTCGGGGAGGACGGCGTCGCCCGGGACGTACACGTCGTCGAGCGCCACCTCGCCGGTGACGGAGGCCCGCAGCGACAGCTTCTCGCCGATCTCGGCGGTCGTCACGCCGTCGCGGTCGGTCTCGACCAGGAACCCCCGGACATCGCCCTCGCCGCCGTCGTCGCGGGCCCACACCAGCGCCACGTCGGCGATGGGCGCGTTGGTGATCCAGGTCTTGGTCCCGGTGAGGCGGTAGCCGTCACCGTCGGCCTCGGCGCGGGCTTCCATCCCAGCGGGGTTCGAGCCGTGCTCGGGCTCGGTGAGGCCGAAGCAGCCCACCGCCTCGCCGTCGGCCATCTCCGGCAGCCACCGCTCGCGCTGGGCCTCGCTGCCGTAGGCGTGGATGGGGTACATCACCAGCGCGCCCTGGACGCTCGCCATCGAGCGCAGCCCCGAATCGCAGGCCTCGAGCTCGGCCATCAGCAGGCCGTAGGCCAGCTCCGAGACGTCCGGCAGGCCGTAGCCCGAGAGGTTCGGCGCGTAGAAGCCCAGCTCGCCCATCTCGGGGACGAGGTCGGTCGGGAACGTGCCGTCGAGCCAGTGCTGTCCCACGTCGCCCACCTCCTCGCGCACGAACTCCCTGGCGGTGTCTCTGATCAGCCGCTCCTCCTCGTCGAGGTCGGCCTCGAGGTCCACGTAGTCGAGCATGGTGGCCGTGGGGCGGGGGCGGGGAAAAGTGTCCCCATGGACGGCGTTCGGTCGCGGCGTCTCGGGGGGTTTATGGCCGGCGGGAGCCTCCGCGGGCACATGAGCGAGGCCGAGCCCGGGGGGCGGGAGGTCTGGATCGAGAAGTACCGCCCCCAGAGCCTGGGCGACGTCAAGGGCCACGAGGAGATCACGGAGCGGCTGGCGGAGTACGTCGCCCAGAACGACCTGCCCCACCTCCTGTTCTCGGGGCCGGCGGGCGTCGGCAAGACGACCGCATCGGTCGCCATCGCACGGGAGCTGTACGGCGACGACTGGCGCGAGCACTTCCTGGAGCTCAACGCCTCCGACGAGCGCGGCATCGACGTGGTGCGCAACCGCATCAAGGATTTCGCCCGGTCGTCGTTCGGCGGCCACGACTACCGCATCGTCTTCCTCGACGAGGCCGACGCGCTGACCAGCGACGCCCAGTCGGCGCTCCGGCGGACCATGGAGCAGTTCTCGAACAACACCCGGTTCGTGCTGTCGTGCAACTACTCCAGCCAGATCATCGACCCCATCCAGTCCCGGTGTGCGGTGTTCCGGTTCTCGCCGCTGGCCGACGACGCCGTGGCGGCCCAGGTCCGGGAGATCGCCGACGCCGAGGGCATCGAGGTGGCCGACGACGGCGTCGAGGCGCTGGTCTACGCCGCCGACGGCGACATGCGCAAGGCCATCAACGCGCTCCAGGCGGCAGCGGTGATGGGCGAGACGGTCGACGAGGAGGCCGTCTACGCCATCACCTCGACCGCCCGGCCCGAGGAGATCGAGGAGATGGTGTCGCTGGCCATCGACGGCGACTTCGCCGCCGCGAAGGCCCGGCTCGACGAGCTGCTGACCGAGGCCGGCATCGCCGGCAGCGACGTCATCGACCAGCTCCACCGGTCGGCCTGGTCGTTCGACCTCGACGACGAGACGACGGTGCGGCTGCTCGACCGCATCGGCGAGGCCGACTACCGCATCGCCACCGGCGCCAACGAGCGGGTGCAGCTGGAGGCGCTGCTCGCGTCGCTGGC
>CAYWNQ010000026.1:0-15790 GCA_964459695.1 uncultured Halobacteriales archaeon
CCGAAGATCAGGATGGCACCGATGACCTCCGAGACGCCTCTGTCGTCCGCCGCGAGCGCCGTGTCGTCGAGTATCCCTGTCATAGTCGGATGTACGCGAAGACGGCCAGCGTGATGGCCACCAGGACGATGGCGTACTTCAGCCCGGCCATCAGCCGGTCGTCGGCTAGCTTGCCGGCGAGCAGTCCCGTGCCGATGCCCATGATGAGCGCCGAGTGGAAGAACACCGTCCGGTAGGACTGGACGGGCACGTCGCCGACCGCGAACAGCCCGGCGGCGCTCCCGCCGGCGGTCTGGCGCGCGCTCTCCTCGACGCTGATCTGGCTGATCGGCGTGAGGTAGGCGGTGTCCATCAGGACGATGACGGCCAGGTAGACCAGGAAGCCGATGACCACGATGGCGATGTAGGCCGACATCTCGCTCCGGCGCTTGGACTCCAGCTTGTACCGGTTGCGGGTGTCCTCGGCGGCGATGGAGACGATGTCGGTGATGTCCGAGGAGGACCGGACGCCCTTGGCGATGAGCTTCATCGTCCGCGTGACCTGGGGCACCTGCAGCCGATTGGCGAACGTCAGCAGCGCGCGCTCGACGTCGTGGTTCCAGGTGATGTCGTTGCGGACCTTCCGCAGCTCGTCGGCCAGCGCGCCGTCGGACCACCGCGCCACGAGGTCCAGCGAGTCGGTCAGCGGGATGCCCATCTGGTTGGCCGACGAGAGGATGTTCAGCGTCTCGGGGAACCGCGAGGCGATGCGCTGGCTGCGCCGGCGCTGGAGCTCGTACAGCACCGTCAGCGGGATGGTCAGCACGAGGAACGGGACGACGAACAGCCCGACGGTGGCGACGATGGGGTTGGTCGTGAGGAACGACGCCGTCGGCTCCACGACGCCGGAGCCGACGATCAGGAGTACCGACAGCAGCGCCAGGGGCGCCGTGACCAGCAGCGACCAGATGGGGTTCTCCTGGCGGATGCGCGCGAGCGGGTTCCCCGCCAGGGCGAGCCACCGGTCGCGGCGCTTGACGCGCTCGTACTCCTCGAAGTGGGGGTCGTCCTCGACCGCGTCGGTCTGGGGCTGGTGCTCGCGGCCGCGGTACTCGACCTCCAACTCGGGGTCGTGCTGGCTGAACGGCGAGGCCAGCATGTCCACCACGACGAGGAACGCCACCATCCCCAGCGGCATGGCGACGTACACCAGCCCGTAGGTCTGGAGCAGCGACTGGCCGCCCAGCAGCGAGATGACCAGCAGCGTCACGATGAGGAACAGCGGGGCGGCGACGAACGCGACGACGAAGATCTCCGAGAGGATCGACAGCGTCTCGAGGAACTCGTCTTGCTCCTGGCGGGCCTCCTCCATGTAGGTCTCGGCCTCGTTCTCCAGGAACGCCGAGAAGTCGCTGCCCGAGTCCAGCACCGATATCATGTCGTCGAAGAACTGCTCCATGTTGTCGCTGGGCGTGAGGTTCCGGGCGTCGCGGATGGCGGTGAACAGGTCGTTGCCGAACAGCTCGACGTCCCGGACCACCATGTCGAACTCGTTGGAGACCTCGCCGTACACCTCCTCGGCCTCGGCGACCTCGCTGATGACCTCGAAGGCGTTCATGCCGCCGCGGCTCAGCGCGTACATGTAGACGATGGCGTGGGGGAGCTGGACGTTGAGCTCGCGCTCGCGCTCGCTCACCCTGAGGCGGGGGTAGTAGTACCGCGCCGTCCAGAGCCCGCCGCCGAACGACGTGATGCCGAGGAACACCAGGAACAGTCCGACGAGCACGTTCACGGCGACGGGCGGCACCAGCGACGTCTGCACCAGGCCGGTGACGACGCCCCCGCTCGCGAGCACGAACGCGAGGACGAGCCCGAGCGCCCCGCCCAGCGCCGCCGCGCCGAGCGACCAGCGCGCGCTGTCGGCGAGGTAGGCGTCGTAGGTCTGGCCGAACCGGCCCTGGTTGAGCCACCGCTGGATGCGCCGGAACCGGTCGGGGTTCGTGAGGAAGTACGTCCGGAAGTAGCCGTGCTGGTCGCGCAGCTTCTCGAGCTCGGCCTCGTCGAGGTCGCGCCGCTCGGGGAAGTACTGGTCGAGCTCGTAGTCGGGGACCGGCGCGGCGTCCTCCAGGCTCTCCAGTCCCTCGACGTTGGGCTGGCTCATATGTCGACGTCCAGGTCGTCGAGGGTGAGCTCCTCGTTCTCGATCAGCTTCATCACGTCCTCGGTGTCGTTGCCGAACGCCTGGATGGCGGTCGTGACCTCGTGGTAGCTACTGATGTCGTTGTCGAGCAGGTACTGGAGGAACTCCTCGCGGCGCTGGATCTCCTCGAGCAGCTCGCGCCGGGTCCAGCCGCGGATGTCGCGGATGTCCTCGAGCACCTCCGAGTCGTTGAGCTGGACGTACTCGTCGGACTCGGCGTCCCGGTCGAACACGTCGATGGCCCGGACGGCGTCCTCGCCCTCGCCGGCGGGTAGCAGCTCCGTGACGCCCTCGTTGCGCCGGACCCGCTCGCCCTCCTTGAACGTCTGGGTCTGGATGGAGATGATGTCCAGCTCGAGGATCATCTGCATCGGCACGGCCAGCGGCGGGTTCTCCAGGCGGTTGAGGACCCCCTCGACGGACTCGGCGTGGATGGTCGTGTAGGCGGTGTGGCCCGTGCCGATGGCCTGGAAGAACGTGAACGCGACGTTCTGCTCGGTCCGGATCTCCCCGACCAGGATGTACTCCGGGCGCTGGCGCAGCGCGGCCTGGAGCAGCTGGTACATCGACACCTCGCCGCGACCCTCCGCGGTGATGGACTCGCGGGTCAGGCTCTGGATCCAGTTGTCGTGGGGCAGCGTGATCTCCCGGGTGTCCTCGATGGACACGACCTTGGCATCCTCCGGGATGAACATCGACACCGCGTTCATGCTCGTGGTCTTGCCGGAGCCGGTGCCCCCGGAGAAGATGAGCGACCGGTTGTTCTCGATGGCGAGCCAGAAGTACGCCATCTGCTCGACCGAGAACGTCCCCAGCCGGATGAGGTCCACCGGCGTGAACGGGACGTCGGCGAACTTCCGGATGGTGAAGTTCGACCCCCGCGTCGACACGTCGCTGCCGAAGGTGAGCTGCAGCCGCGAGCCGTCCGGGAGGGTCCCGTCGACCAGCGGATCGCTCACGCTGACCTGCTCGCCGGCGCGCTGGGCCAGCCGGAGCGCGAACGACGAGAGCTGCTGCTCCTCGAACGCGATGTTGGTCTGGAGGTCCCGGTAGTCGAAGTGGTAGACGTACACGGGGATGGCGACCCCGTCGCACGAGACGTCCTCGATGTTCGGGTCGCGCATCACCGGCTCGATGGGTCCCAGGTGGACGAAGTCCCGCAGCAGGTAGTACTTCAGCTTCCAGAGCGAGCCCTCGTCGATGGTCGCGGCGGCGTGCTCGTGGATGGTCTCCTTGACCTTCTCCTCGAACACCGACTCGCGGTCCTCGGGGTCCCCGAGGTCCTGGTACATCAGGGAGTTCCGGAGGGTCTTGACGAGGTCGTCGCGCACGTACTCCTCGAACTCCCTCAGCACCGGCTCGTGGACGTGGTACCGGAGCTTGTCGTCGCCGTCGCGCTGGAGGATGGAGACGTACGCGTAGGGCTTGTTCACCCACTGGCGCTCGACGACCTCCGCGTCGTCCAGATACGAGAAGTCGAACCACCGGTCGGTCACGAACTCGACGTCGGGGACCGGGGCGAACTCCTCGTCGTACTCGTCGCCACGGAAGTAGTCGTACACCTCCCGGAGGATCTCGGCCTTCAGCGGGTGGTCGGCGACGATGGGGTGGTCCGAGCCCACGGCGCCGCTGTCAGGCACGCCGTCCCCGGTCGGCGACCCGGTCGCTCTCGCGTCGTCCGGGTCCTCCCCGGCCGGTTCCTCCGGGTCGGTCTCTTCGGTCTCGCTGCTCACTGTAACACCGTCCCCTGGACGCCCCGGTCCGCACGGGCCGCCCGACCAGGTCCGTTGGGGACACGTGGACGGCTCCCCCCGTTGAGTCTTACACCGGTTCTCTCCGGGTTTATATAAGTGACCCTGCGACGCACGGCCGGACGCTCTTGCCGGGTGCACCTGGCCAGCCCCCCGACGTGATGGATGAGAGTCACGATACCGGGTGGTAGGGATGAGGGGTTATGTTAATTGCGTCCAGGTCAGAACCTGAGTCCCGCGGCCTCCGGAGCGCGTCGCCGGATGCACCGGCCGGGAATCGAACCCGGATCGCTGGCTCGGAAGGCCGGAGTCATAGCCGTTAGACCACCGCCGCGGGGTCGCTCACGCCGTTCGCTCCCACGCAGCGAGCCCTGCGCTCGCTCCGCTCGCCCAGGACACCGGCGCGCTCGTGGTCGTGTCCGTCAGCCGCTGGGCGGACCGAGGGATGCACCGGCCGGGAATTGAACCCGGATCGCTGGCTTGGAAGGCCAGAGTCATAGCCATTAGACCACCGGCGCGCGATCGCTCACTTCGTTCGCTCGAGCGCGCCGAGCCCTGCGCTCACTCCGCTCGCCCAGGACACCGGCGCGCGCTCCGCCCCGGAGTCTGCAGTCTTCCATCGTACCCAGGACACCGGCGGGCTCCATCGCAGCGGTGGCTACCGACCGCCGGACAAAGGGCGTTTCGGGTCCGGGTGGGTCACGCGCGGACGACGGCGTAGCAGTTGCCCGAGGAGACCCGCGAGGAGTCGACGGCGAGGCTGCTGTCGGCCAGGTCCGCCTCGAACTCCGGGGGGTCGTAGACGTGGTAGAACCGATCGACGGCGGTGCCGTCGTCGAGGGTCCACTCGATCGACGTGTCGAAGCCCGCCGCCCGGTCGAACCGCTCGTGGGCAGTGGACCACGCGCTCACGAGCGCGTGCCCGTCCGGTTCGAGGACGCGGGCGAGCTCGTCCAGCGAGTCGAGCCGCAGCGCGCGGCTCGGCAGGTGGTGCAGCGTCGCCACGTACACCGCGAGGTCGACCGCGTCGTCGCCGAGCGGGAGGGAGGCGGCGTCGGCCTGGACGGCCCTCGCCCGCCAGCCCTCCGCGTCGCCCCGCCGACCCGCCAGGGCCAGGAGCGACCGGGCGGCGTCGACGGCGAGCACCCGGTCGGCCCGCCGTGCCAGCAGCGCCGCGTGGCGGCCGTTGCCACAGCCGAGGTCCAGCGCCGTCGCCCCGCGACGGTCGGCGAGGAACGCCTCGACCTCCGGCCACGGGTGCTCGCGCGTCCGGGCGAACGGCTCGGCGATGCGCTCGAAGGTGCGGCGCACCTCCCGCCGCGAGGTCACAGCTCGACGCCGCTGGGGATGAGCGACCGGCCGCGGAGCAGCTCGCCCTCGACGTCGTAGACCAGGAGCAGGCGCTTCTCGTAGTCGACCAGCGGGTCGCCCTCCACGGTGACCGACACGCGGTAGCTGGCGTCGCCGCTGCGCTCCCGGGCGGCGGCGATGAACCGGAGGACGGCGTCGGCCCCGGCGTTGCTCTCGAGGACGTACTCGCCCGTGACGCGGTTGGTCACCGCGAGCACGCCGCCCGTCTCGGGGTCGTCCACCGGGCCCTGGAGCCGGTAGGCGACGTCGACCCTCTCGGCGTCGAGGAACCCTTCCTCGCCCGACAGGCGGTCGCGGAGCCGGTCCTCGGGGCCGTCGAAGTCGATGCGTATCGTCGGGGTCCCCTCGCCCTCGACGTTCGCGGCCTCCAGGGTGAAGTAGTCCCGCCGCATCTATCCTGGTTCCGGCTACGGGTCCGGCGACCAAGAACGTAACGACGGCGTCAGCCGGCCGTCCGACGGCGCGGAGGCGACAGCGTTATCCGGCGGGGCGTCGCGCGCCCTGCATGGCCTGGGTTCGCTCGGAGTACGCCGGGGCCCTCGCGGTGTTGTGCACGTGGGCCGTTGCGCTGCTGCCGTGGTCGGTGACCTGGTTCTCGGTCGGGGGCATCACGCAGATCGTCGTCCGGTTCCACTGGGCCGCCCTCCGGTTCCAGTACGGCGCCCCCGAACTGGACCTGGAACACCTGACCGTCCTGGGCGCCGTTCGTGGAACCTCCGGCGGCATCCGCCACGCGTCGCTGGTGTGGCTCGGCGCCGCCGCCGTGGTGACCGCCCTCATCCTTTTCAGCGTGGCGTACTACCTCCGCGAGGAGCGCGTGGAGGAGTTTCCCGGCGACCCGGTGCGGCTCACCGGCGGCGTTCTTCTCGTGGTGGGCATCGCACACGTGGCCGCGGTGTGGCTGTTCCACGAGCACCGGCCCGGGACGACGATTCCGCTCGGCGTCCTCTTCGAACTCGTGTTCGCGGGTCTGCTGCTGACCGTCGAGCGCGCGGGGTAGCCTCGGGGCGGCGCGAGGCGAACCGGTGAGTCACGCGGTATCGACCCTGACGAACGTGCTCGACCGCGAGCGCCCGGAACGCCTCGAGGCGCTGGCTAGCATGCTCATGTTTGACCGCAGGCTCGTGCTTGCTCGCCACCACCGCCCGGAAAGCCCCGAGGCGCTAACCGTATCCGTTCGCTTGACCGCCGCCACCGCCTGGAAAGCCCCGAGGCGCTGGACTCGGTGCGGTCGCTGCGCTCCTCACTCGCTGGCGCTCGTTGCGGTGCTTGCGTCCCGCGCCTTCGTCCAGCGCCTCGCCCCTTTCAGTCCCACCCACCGCAGGCCTGCCCTTCCCCGGGTCGCGGCCCGAGCGCCGCTCCCGGCCCGTCGGCTGGTCGGTCAGCCGTCACGGGTGGGACTGAAAGGGGCCGCCCGCTCGACCCGGCCCCGGCGACGTAAGCACTGCAGGCCGACCGAAGGGAGGCCGAAGCGCGCAACGAGCCGCGGACGGTCGAGCGGGCGGGGGCTTTCCGGCGGTGTCCTAGGTTCAAGCACGAGTAGCGGTTGGCGGTGGCGGTGTAATAACTCGGGAACCCTAGCGGTCGAGCGGACGGGGGCTTTCCGGCGGTATCGTAGGGTCAAACACGAGACGCGGTCGGCGGGTGCGGGCCAGCGCAGTCCTGCGGTCGAGCGACGTGACGATTCCGAGGGACTGAACGCCGCCAGCACCAGGACGCGAGCCTGCAAGCCCGCACCGGTCCGCGACGACCGGGCGGGACCGTTCCACCAGTCCCCGAACCGACCACCGTGACTGAGTCGCGGCCAGACTTTATGCCAGTTCCCCCGCTACCAGTCACCAGCCGACGGGGTCGGCCGCGGGCCTGGACACAGCATGTCTGACACGACCGACGGGCCGGACGACGAGTTCCGTACCGGGGACCGGGAGTCGCCGGGCCTGGCGACCCAGATTCGCCGCACCTGGGAGATGCTCCGGGGCTCGACCATCGACCTGGAGAACTACGTGCCCCGCGAGCACGGGCCGCTCGTCCGCGACGACCCGACGACCGACGAGGTCGAGCGCTACTGGCTGAACGCGCCGTTCTCCTACGCCTCCATCACCTACGACCGGGAGGACAACGAGCACCACTACCACGCCGTCGAGCCCCTGCTCGACGAGTTCGAGCGCGACCTGCTCGAGTCGCTGTTCGACGACGTGCGCGACCCGCTCCTGCACCGCGACGTCACCGGCCGTCCCGAGGAGCTGCTGCGCGACGAGCTGCGCGACCGCCTCGAGGAGTACGGCGTCGAGATCGACCTCAACGGGTTCTACAGGCTGTTCTACTACCTCTACCGCCGGTTCCGCGGTCTCGGCAAGATCGACCCGCTGATGCACGACCCCGGCATCGAGGACATCTCGTGTGACGGCTACGACCTCCCGGTGTACGTCTACCACGAGGGCTACCAGGACGTCGAGACCAACGTCTCGTTCGCCGAGGCGGAGCTGGACTCGTACGTCATCCGGATGGCCCAGCAGTCGGGCCGGCACGTCTCCGTGGGCAACCCCGTCGTCGAGACCACTCTCCCCGACGGCTCCCGGGCCGAGCTCGCGCTGGGCGAGGAGGTCACTCCCCGGGGGTCGGCGTTCACCATCCGGCGGTACAGCGAGGAGCCGTTCACGCCCATCGACCTCGTCGACTTCGGGACCTACAGCCGCGAGCAGATGGCGTACCTCTGGCTCGCCATCGAGCACAACAAGAACATCATCCTGGCCGGCGGCACGGCGTCGGGCAAGACCACGACGACAAACGCCATCTCGATGTTCATCCCGCCGCGGTCGAAGCTCATCACCATCGAGGACACCCGGGAGCTGGCGCTGTACCACGACAACTGGCTCTCGTCGGTGACCCGCGAGCGCCTGAGCGAGGGCACCGACGTGTCGATGTACGACCTGCTGCGGTCGGCGCTGCGCCACCGCCCGGAGTACATCATCGTCGGCGAGGTCCGGGGCCGGGAGGCCATCACGCTGTTCCAGGCGATGAACACGGGCCACACCACCCTCAGCACGATGCACGCCGACTCCGTCCAGACCGTCATCAACCGCCTGGAGAACGAGCCCATCAACGTCCCGCGCCCGATGGTCCAGTCGCTCGACGTCCTCTGCGTCCAGGCGCTGGTGCGCTCGGACGGCGAGCGGGTCCGGCGGGCCGACACCATCAACGAGATCGAGGGCATCTCCCAGCGGACGGGCGAGCTCGACTACGCGACCGCCTACGACTGGAACCCCGGCACCGACACCTTCACCGTCGGCAAGCGCAACCTGCTGAGCGACATCCGCGAGGAGCGTGGCTGGTCCCAGTCGGAGCTCCTCCGGGAGATCGACCGACGCGAGCGGTTCCTGGCCCATCTCCAGCGCCAGGAGATCAACAACTACCGGCGGTTCACCGCGATGGTCAACCGGTACTACGCCGACCCCGAGCGGGCGATGAGCGAGCTCGGCGCCCGGCCGGGCGGGCGGGGCCTCCAGGTGGACTGACCGCCGATGGCGCTGACCGTCTACCTGCCGCTGGTCCCGGTCGTCGCCCTGGTCGCGCTGGTGGCCGTCGCCCCGCGGTTCCGGGCCGTCGACCGGACGATCGGCCGGGTCTCGTTCCTCCTCTTCGGCCGCGGGGGCATCCCGGTCGACGAGCGCCGGCGACGACTGCTCCGGTCGGCCCACGTGGGTACGCCCTACCGGCTGTACGTCACGAAGACGTACCTGTACATGACCGTCGGCGGGCTCTGCGGGGCGGTCATCGGTGGCTACGCCGGCGGCCTGGTGGTGGACGTGCTCGCCCTCGGCGCGACCGAGGGCGGTGGCCCCGTGGCGGTCGCTCGCCTGTTCGGGGTCCTGCTGTCGGTCAACCTGCTGTTCGGGGTGCTGGGTGCGGCCGTCGCCTACGGGGTCCGGTGGCAGATGCCGGCGCTGCGCGCCGACGCCCGGCGCCGCCAGATCGACGCCTCCATGCCCCGGACGCTGGCGTTCGTCTACGCGCTGGCCCGCGGCGGCATGTCCGTCCCCGACGTGATGCGGACCCTGTCGCGCAACCAGGCCGTCTTCGGCGAGGGCGCCAGCGAGGTGGCCGTCGGCGTCCGGGACATCGACCTGTTCGGCAGGGACGTGGTCACCGCGGTCCGGGACGTCTCCGAGCGGAGCCCCTCCGACCAGTTCCAGACCTTCGCCGAGAACCTGACGAGCGTGCTCCAGAGCGGCCAGAACCTCTCGGAGTTCCTCCACGACGAGTACGAGCGCTACCGCGAGGAGGCCGAGGACCAGCAGGCAGAGGTGCTGGAACTGCTGGCCACCACCGCCGAGATCTACGTGACCGTCGTCGTCGCGGGCGTGCTGTTCCTGGTCACGATCCTCCTCGTCATCGGCATGACCGGCGGTGGCGACACCCTGACGCTGGTGCGGCTGATCGCCTACGTCGTCCTGCCCGCGATGAACGTCGTGTTCATCGCGTACCTCTCGGAGGTCACCAAGCCGCTCCGGGCGACCCGGGAGTCCAGCACCGAGGACGTCCCCGCGACCGGGCCGACGGCTCACGTCGGCGGCGAGGTCGACGCGGGGCCGCCGAGCGGAACGGGGAGACCGACGGTCGCGGCCGACGGGGGCCACGCCACCACGGCGGCCCGGGCGAACCGCCAGCGGGTCCGTGCCCACCGCCGGCTGGTGTCGCTCCGGCGCACGCTGGGTAGCCCGGTCGAGGCCGTCCGCGAGCGGCCGGCGCTCGTGCTGTACCTGACCGTCCCCGTCGCGCTGGCCATCGTCGGCGTCCACGTGCCCGACATGGTGGCCGACGGGCAGCCCCAGGTCCAGGTGATCGACGACGCGCTGGTGCTGGCGGCCGTCTTCCTCTGTGGTACCTACGCGCTGGCCTACGAGTACCACCGCCGGTACCTCCAGCACCTCGAGCAGGCGGTGCCCGACCTGCTCGAGCGGCTCGCCTCCATCAACGAGGCGGGCGTCTCCATCGTGGGGAGCTTCGACCGGGTCCGCCGCTCGGACGTGGGCGCCCTCGACGCCGAGGTGGACAGGGTGTGGCGAGACATCCAGTGGGGCTCGACCGTCGAGACCGCCCTGGGCCGGCTGGAGCGCCGCATCGGAACGCCGTCGGTGACCCGCGTCGTGACACTGCTCACCAACGCGATGCGGGCCTCCAACGAGATCGGGCCGGTGCTCCGCATCGCCGCCGACCAGGCGCGTTCCGACCTGCGGCTGAAGCGGCGCCGCCGCCAGGAGATGTTCACCTACCTCCTCGTCATCTACGTCTCCTTCTTCGTGTTCCTGGTCGTCATCGGCGTCATCAACTTCGTGCTCGTGCCGAGCCTCCCCGAGACCGCCGCCGGCGGTGGCCAGGCGTTCGCCGACGCGCCGGCGATCACCGCCGGCCTGGGCGACGTCGACATCGAGGCCTACCAGCTCGTGTTCTTCCACACCGCCCTGGTGCAGGCGCTGTTCTCCGGGCTCGTCGGCGGGCAGATGGGCGACGGCAGCGTGAAGGACGGGATGAAGCACGCCACCGTCATGCTGGGCGTGACGTTCCTGGTGTTCGCCGTGATGGCCGTCTGATCGGAGTGGTCTGGTGATTCCGAAGCTGGCCCGCCAGTGCCGCCCGGAAGGCACTGCTCGGTTCAGAGTCGACCGCCCGACGTTCCACGTCTCGACGGCGACCGTCTCACCTCCTGGAAAGGCCCCGCCCGCTCGACCCGGCCCGGACGAAGCAAGCACCGCAGTGAGGGAGCGAAGACTGAACGAGGAGTCCACATGGCCCGGACGGGCGAGCGGGGGCGTTCTTGCGGTGTCAGAGGGGCAAGCACGCTACGGTCGGCGGTCGCGGGTCCGGTAGCAGTCACGTCCATTCCTACCGTCGAGCGGGCCGGGACAAACCCGCGGTACTGATCGGCTCGACGAAGAGGTTCGGCCTGCGGTCACAGTACGAGTCCGGTAGTGGAATCCACGGGGACCTCCCAGCCGGAATCGAGGCCCCATCGGAGACCCGCCACCCGACCAGGGTGCCTAAGTGGACCCGGTGACTCCGCTCCGACATGGAGCTGTTCGGCACCGCCGGCATCCGGGGCGACGTCGGGACGGACGTCACCCCCGAACTGGCGCTGGCGGTCGGCCGGGCCGCCGCGCGGGACGCCGACGGCGATCCGTTCGCGGTGGGGCGGGACAGCCGGACCACCGGCAGCGGCCTCGCCGACGCCGTCGCCGCCGGCCTTGCCAGCGGTGGCGCCCGGGTGGGCCGGGTCGGGCCGGTCCCCACGCCGGCACTGGCCTTCGCCTCGCGAGGACGTCGCGGGGTGATGGTCACGGCCAGCCACAACCCGCCGGGCGACAACGGCCTGAAGCTGTTCGCCGACGGGCGGGAGTACGACCGGGAGGCCGAACGACGGATCGAGGACCTCGTCGACGCCGGAGAACCGCCGGCGGACTGGGCGGCGTGGGCGGATGCCGAGCAGACCGACGTCCTGGCGGACTACCGGGACGCAGTCGTGCGGTACGCCGGCGACCACGGCGCCGACCTGGACGGCCTCACGGTGGCGGTCGACGCCGGTAACGGCGTGGCGGCGCTGGCGACGCCCGCCGTCCTGCGGGCGGCTGGGGCCCGCGTCGTCGCACTCAACGCCAACGTCGACGGCCACTTCCCGGGGCGGGCGTCGAAACCGACCGCCGCGAGCCTCGGCGACCTCCGGCGGTTCGTCGCCGACGGCGGCGCCGACCTGGGCGTCGCCCACGACGGGGACGGCGACCGGGTGGTGTTCCTCGCCGGCGACGGCGAGGTGATCCACGAGGACACCGTCGTCGCCGCCCTGGCCGAGCACTTCGTCGCCACCGCGGGGGCCGCCGACCCGGTCGTGGTGACGACGCCCAACGCCTCGGCCCGCATCGACGACCGCGTGACCGCCGCCGGCGGCCGGGTCGAGCGTGTCCGACTGGGTGCGCTCCACGAGGGCGTCGCTGCCGCCTTGGCGAGCGGCGACGGGGAGACCGACGTCGCCTTCGCCGCCGAACCGTGGAAGCACGTGCACCCGGACCTGGGACCGTGGATCGACGGGGTCGCCAGCGCGGCGGTGTTCGCCCGGCTCGTGGCCGGGACGGGGCTCGACGACCTCCTGGAGCCGGTCGCCGAACGGCCGTACCGGAAGGTCGGCGTCGAGTGCCGGGAGGCGGCCAAGGACGCGGCGATGGCCCTCGTGCGCGAGCGGCTCCCCGACGCGTTCCCCGACGCCGAGGTCTCGACCGACCACGGGGTCAGGCTGACGCTGCCGGACGGCTCGTGGATCCTGGTCCGGGCCTCCGGGACCGAACCGTACCTCCGGGTGTACGTTGAGAGCGACGACGTGGAGGGGGTGGTCCAGACGGCGGTCGGGGTCGTCGAGGACGCCGTCGCCGAGGCGTGACCCGGAACGCCCGGTGCTTAAGGGCGGCGTGAGCGTAGCCCGCGCCATGGACGCCGAAGGCCTGCTGGATCGTGCCGCCGAGGCGCTCGAGGCGGCGTACGTCCCGTACTCGGACTACCGTGTGGGTGCGGCACTGCTGACCGACGACGACACCATCCACACCGGCTGCAACGTCGAGAACGCCAACTACTCGAACTCGCTGCACGCCGAGGAGGTGGCAGTCGGCGACGCGGTGGCCGACGGCCACCGGTCGTTCGCGGCACTGGCGGTGGTCTCGGGGGCCCGGGACGGCGTCACGCCCTGCGGGATGTGCCGCCAGACGCTGACCGAGTTCGCCGACCCCGACCTGCCGGTCCACTGTCGGGACGGCGACGCGGTGGTCACCCACGAGCTGGGCGAACTGCTCCCGAACGCGATGGGCCCGGAGACCCTCTCGACATGACCGACGCCGAGGAGGGCGACGGGGAGCAGTACCACCTCGGCGTCGGACCGGGGGACGTCGCCGACCGGGTCCTCCTGCCGGGCGACCCCGAGCGGGTGGCCACGATCGCGGACCTCTGGGACGACGCCACCGAGACGGGCCACCACCGCGAGTACCGCACGGTCACGGGACGGTACGACGGCGAACCCGTCTCGGTCACATCCACCGGCATCGGCTCGCCGTCGGCGGCCATCGCGCTCGAGGAGCTGGCGCGGGTCGGCGCGGACACCTTCCTCCGGGTCGGCTCCTGCGGCGCGATCCAGCCCGAGATGGACGTCGGCGACATGGTCATCACCACCGGCGCGGTCCGCCAGGAGGGCACCAGCGACGAGTACGTCCGGGAGGACTACCCCGCGACGGCCCACACCGAGGTCGTCTCTGCCCTGATCGCGGCCTGCGAGCGGCTCGACCTCGACTACCACGTCGGCGTCACCTGCTCGACGGACTCCTTCTACGCCGGGCAGGCCCGACCGGGCGTCGGGGGGTTCGAGGCCGCCGGCAGCGACGAACGCCTCGCGGCGCTCCAGGACGCCGGGGTCCTCAACTACGAGATGGAGGCCGCGGCGCTGTTGACCCTCGCGAACCTCTACGGGCTCCGGGCCGGCGCAGTGTGCACGGTCTACGCCAACCGGACCACCGGCGAGTTCCGGACCGAGGGCGAGCGCCGTGCCGGGCGCGTGGCCTCCGAGGCGGTCGCCATCCTGGCCGGGATGGACCGGGCCGTGGCCGACGCGGACGCCGATCGGTGGCACCCGGGGCTGTCGCTGGAGTAGGGGCTGGCAGGCGGCGTTCGAGGATCCGCGACGGGGCGCCGCGCTCCGGCCTCGGCCGTCGCGGACGGACGGTCACGTCACGGGCGGGCCTGGTCGCCCCATCGCACTTGAACCTCCGCCGACGCCGCGATCACATGTCGGGCCAGGCCCGTGCCGCGGCGACGGGGCCGGCCACCTTCGCGATCCACCGGGCGGCGACGCCCTTCTTCAGCGCCTCGGCGACCGGACCGCCGAAGGTGTCGACGGGAACGTAGTCCACGTCGTGGGCGATGGCCTCGTCGCCGACGGAGACCAGGGTGCCGCGGTCCCGGTAGGTCCACTCGGCGAGGGGCTCGCCCCGCATCGCCCGCGCCACGTTGGCACCGGCGACCTCGGCGGCCTGCCAGGCGGCCTGGGCCGTCGGCGGCGCCGGCTCGTCGCCGGGCTGGTCGACGAGCGCGGCGTCGCCGATGGCGAACACCCGGTCCTCGCTGGTCCGGAACGTCGACGTCGCCTCGAACCGGTGGGACCGCTCGTCGGTCGCGACGTCGGCGTGTTCGGCGGCGGCCCGGCCCGTGATGCCGCCGGTCCAGACCAGCACGTCGTAGGGGAGCTGGGTCTCGTTGCCGACGTGGACGACCTCGTCGCCGACCTCGGTCACGAACTCGCCCGTCAGGACGTCGACGCCCGCCTCGTCCAGGAGCGTCCGGAGCCGGCCCTGGAGCGTGGGGTCGCTGTTGGGGAGGACGCTGTCGAGGCCCTCCACGAGGGTGACGGCGACGGGGAGGTCCCGGCGGTCGCGGAGCTCGGCCACCTCGCCCGCGGTCTGGATGCCCGAGAGTCCGGCGCCGCCGACCACCACGCGGGCCGGCTCGTCGGCGTCTGCTCGCCGGGCAGCGTCGACGACGTCGTCGTGGATGGCCAGGGCGTCGTCGAGTGACTTCAGCGTGTGGGCGTGCTCCGCCAGCCCCTCGATGCCGAAGAAGGCCGTCCGCGAGCCGAAGCCCACGAGGAGGTAGTCGAAGTCGACGGTCCCCCCGTCGGCGAGGGCGACGACCCGGTCGCCGGCGTCGATGCCGGTCACCTCGCTCTCGACGAACCGGGTCCCCGGATCGGCGATGGACGAGACGGGGACCGTGATCTTGCCCTTCACCGAGGGGTCACGGACGCAGCGGTGTGCCTCGTGGAGCACGAGGTGGTAGTCGACGTCGGAAATCCAGGTGAGGTCGGCGTCGTCGCCGAGTTCGGCCTGGAGCCGGCGCACGGCGCCGGTGCCGGCGTAGCCCGACCCCAGCACGACCACGTCGTCGGCCGACATGGTGCAGGGTCGGATGGGGCCCGATACAAAGCTGTTGGAAGCAACATCCCGTGAACCCGGTTGTCACACCCCCTACCCGTTGAATTCCGGGGAAACCGTCAGCGGTTCCCGCAAGATTCCCCGGCTCAGTGGGCCGGCTCCTCGCCGGCGGGAGCGCGCATACCGTCGATGGTCAACACCAGGACGTTCGAGGTGTCGTCCTGGCCCTCCACGGTGCCCTCGATGACCAGCTTCGAGAGCGGCGTCGGGCCCACCGTGATGGAGTCGCCCTCGTGGAAGTCGGCGATCGAGCCCTGGAGGCGCACCTCGGCCCGGCAGAGCTCCGGGTGGTGGACCGAGGTGAGGTCGATCTCCTGGACGTTGGCGCCCTCGACGCGGTCGCCGTCGTGGAAGAACGGGACGTCTGCGGCCTGGTCGAGGTCCTGTATCTCGAGGGCCTCGTAGGCCTTGGCCGTCGGCTTGTAGCCGCCCTTCGGTCCCGGGACCCCCTCGACCAGCTGGAGGGCCTTCAG